>JBPEXB010000253.1:0-20438 GCA_052032125.1 Acidimicrobiia bacterium | reverse complement strand
GGCCTTGCCTCTTCGCAGCGACCGCCAGCTAGGGCTACCACCGGCCACCGATCCGTGCCGCCTCAGCCGCCGGCGTCCACCATCAGGACGTAGGTCTCGCCCTCGGCGACGGTCTGCCAGCCGGTGAGCTCGAGCACGGTCACGAGACCGTCCTCGGTCCGTAACAACGCTTGCTCGATGCCGTGCTCCTCGAACACCTCTTCCCAGGCCGGCCGGGCGTTGCGAGCGGCGACCAGGTCGGAGAAGTGCTCGGCGCCGTAGAGCTCCGCCCGATCGTCGACGAACACCGGCACGTCCGGTCGGGCGTAGATCAGGTAGCCGCCCACCACGTCGTCGTGGAAGACCGGAGCGTCGGTCAGCGATGCCGCCTCGGCGACCGGGAAGCGCTCTTCGCTCAGCCCCTCCCAGGTGGGGACGACGAGGAACGGAAGCACCAGGATCCCGAGCCCGGCGATCACGTTGGCCGCCGGGCTGATCCCCTGTCGGTCGGCGGTCGCTGCCGCCTCTCCCCTGCGCAGCGCCGCAGCCACGTACGGGGCGAGGACGATCACGGCCGGGAAGAGCGAACGGGTCGCACTCAACCCGAACGCGACGAACGGGATCACGACGAAGAGGTCGCGTCGCGCCAGCGCGTCTCGCGAGAAGCCCCACAGCAGCAGCCCGATGAACGCCAGGAACGGCAACAGGTCGGGGTTCGTCAGCTTCGGCGGGGCCCACTCGGTGATGCGGTCGAGGGCCTCTCGGTTCTCGGCGAACCGCCACAGCGTCTGCCACACGCCCCAGCCGTGGGCGGTGAGGGACACTGCCACCACCGAGGCCCCCAGGTCGCGCCCGAACGGCCGGCGCCGGGCCAGCCCCGTGAGCACGATCAGGCCCAGACCCAGGACGAACGAGCCATGCACCGATGCCCACACCCACAGGAGCGCCGGGAGCGCCCATCGGAGGCGGGGCCGCTCGAGCATGAGCGCCACGGCCGCCAGGAAGGCGTAGGAGAACAGCACCGGTCGCGGTGAGAGAAAGGCCACCGACATCCAGGCAGTTCCGACGAGCACCGCCGCAGTCGCCACATGCGATTGGCTGCGCCGATGGGCGGCCACGCCGACGAGCACGAAGGTGACAGAAGCGATCAGCACGATCATCCAGGGCACGTAGGCGAGCCCGAAGCGGTCGTCGAGCCAGGCGTAGAGGAGATCGGCCAGCCACGACTGCGTGCGCCACGCCGCCCCCTCGAAGGTGAACGAGAACGGATCGGAGGTGAGGACCTGACCCGACGCCCGTTGCAGCTCCCCGGCCTGGATGTGCCAGAGGAACGAGTTGTCTCGCAACGGGGTCCGGGCCGCCACCACGATCCCGATCCACGGCAACAGCATGAAGAGGTGGATGGTCGACAAGCGGGAAAGCAAGGAGCGCTCGTTCACCAACGCCTCGTTCCCTCCCTCGGTACTTGGTACTGAGTACTCGGTACTGAGTACTCACTGGCCTGGAGGCCGACGGCCTACAGGCCAGTGAACGTGGTGTAGATCTGAATGGCCGCCGGTCCCAGCAGCACGATGAAGAGCGACGGGAAGATACAGAAGACCAGCGGGAACACCAGCTTGACCGGGGCGGCGAACGCCTTCTCCTGGGCACGCTGGCGGCGTGCCACGCGCATCTCCTCCGCCTGGACCCGCAGCACGCGGGCGATGGCGACACCGAAGGCCTCCGCCTGCATCATGGCGAGCAGGAACGAGCGCAGCTCCTCGACGTCGGAGCGATCCGAGAGGTGGCGCATCGCATCCCGCCGAGCCACACCCACGCGGGTCTCCTGGAGCATCCGGAAGAACTCCTCGGAGAGCGGGCCGGGCACCGTGCTGACCACCCTGGCCAGGGCGGCATCGAAGCCGAGCCCGGCCTCCACCGAGATGACCAAGAGGTCGAGCATGTCGGGGAGGTCTCTGCGCATCGACTCGCGTCGCTCCTCGATCCGGCGGTTGAGGTACACGTCTGGCCCGAAGTAGCCGAGGGCGGCCAGCAAGGCGAACGACAGCACCTGCTGCTGGAAATCGAGACCCTGCCGGAAGAAGTACCAGACGACCAGCATGACCACCAGCCCGAAGACCTTGATGACGATCCAGGCGTTGGCATCGAGGCTCGCCGGGCTGCCGGCGAGGACCAATCGTCGTTGGGTGCGTTTGATCCAGCCGATCGGCGTGAAACGGGCGATGCCCCGGCCGACACCGAGCAGGATCGGAGCAAACGCCCGCTCCGACAGTGGCTTCTTGAGACGCTCTTCACGCAGCGCATCGGATCCGTAGACGGTCAGCCGGGTGGTGGCGGTCCGCTTGGCTTTGAGGATGCCCGCTCCCAGGTAGATCACCAAGAAGAAGACCGAGACGGCGATGAGGGCGACGACGGTGACTCTGTTGACTTCGAACATGACCTAGACCTCGATGATCGTGATCTTGCGCAGCCACAGGCCGCCGACGATCAGCAGCCCGATGCCGATGCCGATGGCGACGCGCCCCACGGTCTCGGCGATGAGTGGTTCGAGGTAGCCGCGGTTGGTGGCGAAGAGGAAGGCGAAGAGGCCGAGCGGCATGGCGCCCAGGACGATGGCGGAGATGCGGCCTTCAGCGGTGAGCGCCTTCACCTCGCGACGCAGACGGTTCCGCTGCAGCATGGTCTCGGCGACGATCTGCAGCACCTCGGCGAGGTTACCGCCGACCTCACGCTGGATCTCGATGGCCATGACAGCCCATTCGAAGTCCTCGGAGCGCATGCGGTCGGCGATACCTTCGAGGGCCTGCACCACCGGACGCCCGAGGCGGCTCTCGGCGATGGCCCTCCCGAACTCGCGAGCCGTCGGATCGGGTGCCTCGGCGGCGACGGCCTCGACAGCCTGCAGCAGCGAGTACCCGGCTCGGAGCGACGTGGAGATCAGCGTCAGGGTGTCGGGGAGCTGATTCTCGAAACGCCGCTTCTCCCGCTCACCGGCGGCCTGGATGAGGCCGGCCAGCAGGATGAGGGCGCCGGCGAAGGCGGCGATGCCCCAGGTCGGGTTCTGGGTGAACAGGCCGACGAGCACGGCGGCGATGAGGCTGAGCCCGAGGCCGGCGGCGATCGCCTCACCGGGCCGCAGCGGGATGTTGCCCTGCTCGAGGGCCGAATTGAGGGCGGCGAGCACACCCCGGCGGCGAGCCGCCTCCTCCGCTCGCTCGGTGAAGCGTCGCAGGAACGGGATGCGGGCGACCAGCCCGGTCGCAGCCTCGGCGGGCCGGGTCGTTCCGCGGCGCCCGTAGGCCCGCAGACGGTTGCCGACCGTGTCCTTCTCGTTGTCCGACTCGAGGCGGACCACGATGATCACGAAGAGCGCCAGGGCGATGAAGACACCCAGGGTGGCGGCGATGCGCAGTGTGTTGGTGGAGGCGGCGGCGCCCCGGTCGGGGATGACGACGGCGCTCGGAGGCACGAACACCAGCGGGCCGGTCGTGGTGGTGGCGGCGATCGTGGTCGTGGCGAAGCCGGGCACCGGAACGGTTGCGCCGCCGGTCAACGAGCCATAGGAGACCTGGAAGTCCACGTCGGTGGTCTGCTGCTGGCGGGCGGTGAATCGCAGAACCAGCTTGTTGTTCAGCTCCCGGCGGATGTCGCCGTAGAGCGAGTCGAGCTGCTCGGGATCAGGCGTGGTCCGGAAGAGGCCCTCGGTGGCTGCGGCGAACTCCTCGACGTCGTCGGGGTTGAAGTCGGTGCCCTCGAGCGCCACCCCGAACACCCGCACGCCCGCCTCGGTGATGGCGTCGAGGGCGGTCTGCTTGGCCTCGTCCGCCTCGTCGCCGTCGTAGACGCTGTCCTCGCCGTCGGTGAGGATGATGAGGTTGCGCTCGTCGTTGGTGATGTCTCCGTAGAGGTCGGCCGTCTTGATGATGGCGTCGTAGAACGCTGTCTCGCCGCCCGCCTCGATCGACTCGATGCGGGAGGAGAGCGCGACCGGGTCGTTGGTGAAACCGGAGAGCACCTGGACCTCGGCGTCGAAGGTGATCAGGGCGATCCAATCCTGGGGCCGCTTCTGGGAGATGAACGACAGGGCCGCCGCCTTGGCCGCCTCGATCGGTTCGCCGTCCATGCTGCCCGAGGTGTCGATGGCCAGCACGATGCCGATGCGCTGGAAGCTCTGCTCGAGGGTGTTGACCTCGAGCTCGTCGACTGGCTCGCCGTCCTCGGTGATCTGGATCAGGTTCGGCTCGAGGTTGGCCACGTTGCGCAGATCGACCGTCATGGTGATCCGCGGGTAGCGCGCCAGGTTGATGTCGGTGATCTCGAGCCGCGGTGGCGCCGTCGACACGGGCACCGTGGTCGTCGTGGTGGTGTCGTCATCCTGTGCCAGGGCGGGCAGCCCGAGCATGGTGAGGAGCAGCCCGACAACGAGCAGCGCGATCGCCGGCTTGCGAGTCATTACCGGAACGAAGTCTCTCCGCGGCGGGCGAACGGCTCGGGATCGAAGAGATCGCCCGGCAGCTTGATGCCCTGATCGGCCAGCGCGTCGGAGAAGGTGGGCCGGATGCCGGTCGCCTTGAGGCGACCCGTGTAGCGACCCTGCTCGTCGACGCCCATGCCGAAGTCGAACAGGAAGAGGTCCTGCAGCGTGACGATCTCGCCCTCCATGCCCTCCACCTCGGTGATGTGGGTGATGCGGCGGGTACCGTCCCGCAGCCGGGCGACGTGGACGATCAGGTCGACCGCCGAGGAGATCTGCTCGCGGATGGCTCGGACCGGCAGGTCGAAGCCCGACATCAACACCATCGTCTCGATACGGGCGAGGGTGTCACGAGGCGAGTTCGAGTGGATGGTGGTCAGCGAGCCGTCGTGACCGGTGTTCATGGCCTGGAGCATGTCCAACGCCTCACCACCACGGGCCTCACCGACGACGATGCGATCGGGACGCATACGGAGGGCGTTGCGGACCAGCTCACGGATCGACACCGCACCGCGTCCCTCGATGTTGGCCGGGCGGGACTCCAGGGTCAGGACGTGGTCCTGGTGCAGCTGGAGCTCGGCGGCGTCCTCGATGGTGACGATGCGCTCGTCGCCGGGCAGGTAGCTCGACATGACGTTGAGCGTCGTGGTCTTACCGGAGCCGGTACCGCCGCTCACGATGATGTTCATGCGTCCCCGCACGCAGGCGTGCAGGAACTTGGCCACCCGCTCGTCGAGGGTGCCGTTGTTGATCAGGTCCCGCTCGGTCAGCGGGTCGATCGAGAACTTCCGGATGGTGAGGAACGGGCCGCCGATCGCGAGGGGGTGGATGATGGCGTTGACACGGGAGCCGTCGTGGAGGCGGGCGTCGACCATGGGGGTCGCCTCGTCGATGCGACGGCCCACCTGGCCGACGATCTTGTCGATGATCCGGCGGAGGTGGGTGGGGTCGACGAACCGCACGTCGGCTTGCTCGATCTTGCCGAACCGCTCCACGAACACCCGGTGCGGGCCGTTGACCATGACCTCGGTGACGTCGGGGTCGTGCAGGAGAGGATCGATCGGGCCGTAGCCGAGGACGTCGGAGGCGATCTCGTTGAGGAGCTGGGTGCGATCGGCGCGGGTGAGGGGAACGCCCTCTTCCTGGTCGAGCGCCCACTCGAGCATCTCCAGCACCCGGAGACGCAGCTCGGCGTCGCTCATCTGCCGGTCGTAGAGGGTGGGGCCGAGCTCTTCGACGATCTTGAAGTGCAGCTTGCCACGCAGCTGCTTGAACATGTCCTCGCGCTGACTGTCGAACGTCGTCGAGGTCGCTGCTTTGGCAGCCGCTACCCGCTCCGAGAGAGAGGCCATACCCTTACTTCCTTATGTCCCTGGCCGGACGTCCCTGGCGACGGGACGGTGGCGCAATTGTCACAACCATCGGCGCTTCTGACCCTTGTCTGAAGGGTCAGTGGCGCTGGGTGCATTCCCCACGACGAGCTTGTAGATCGACTCGAACCCCTTCGCCACCTTGGACTTCGGGGCCGACTCGACGACAGGCCGTCCTTCGTTGACCGACGCCGGGACGATCCCGTCCGACGGCACGGTCGCTGCGATCTTCATCTTGAGGCTCCGCTCGATCTCCTTCTCGTCGAGGCGGGCCTTGGCGTTGCTGCGATTCAGCACCAGCTGGATCTTCGACGCCGGGAACTTGAGGAGCCGCAGCGTCTCGAGCGCCAGCTTGGCGTTCTTCACGCTCGGCAGGTCCATGTCCACGATGAAGATGACCTTGTCGGCCCGCTCGAGGAGCGACAGCAGCAGCTCGTCGAGGAGTGAGGCGGTGTCGATGACGACGTACTTGAACTTGGCCCGGAGCTTCTCGACGATCTCGGTCATCGCCGAGGTCGAGATCTCGTCGGCGAAGGCCGGTTCCAGCGGCGCCGCCATCACCCGCATGCCGCTGGGATGCTTGGTGAGGATGGTGTTCAGCAGCTGATCGTCGAGCTGGTGGAGGTCGTGGGCGGCGTTGACCACCGTGAACTTCGGCTCGAGCTGGAGGACCAGGCAGACGTCGCCGAACTGCAGGTCGCCGTCGACCATGACGACGTCCTCGGGGTTGCCCATCTTGGCGAGCAGCATCGCCACGTTCGTGGCGAAGACCGTCTTGCCGCTGCCCCCCTTGGCGGACATGACCGTCACCACCGTGCCCTGCGTGGGCTCGGGGGCGAACGGCTCGGAGGGCAGCGTGGTGCTGGCCCGGCGACGTGAGAGGCGATCGACCTGGCCGATGGCCTCGGTCAGCTTCTCCATCGTCAGGGGGGCCTCGATGACATCGGTCAGGCCGGCCCGGAGGGCAGCCTTGAGCAGTGGAGCCGTGATCGAGCCGGCGACCAGGACCACGCCCAGCTCCGGATCGATCTCCAGGAGCTTGGCGGCTTCCTTCAGACCCTCTTCGTGGGCGTGGGACGGCCCCAGGATGACCAGGTCGACCTCGGTCTCCTCGACCGTGCGGTGGGCATCGGCCATCGACGAGAGGCTCGGCACGCGTCCCTCGAAGAGGCGCTTGGCCTCTGCGAGGAACTCGTCGTCATCGTCGACGACGACTATGCCTTGACCGTCAAGCACCTCGGCCACAATCCACCTTCAGTCGTTCTTCTCTTCCTTCGGAGCGAGCGGCAGCGTCAGTTGGTTGCGCACTGCGACTCGAGCCCCGGGAACTCCTCTGCAAGTGCACCCAAATCGGGGAAAAGCGTACATAGCGTAATTCCGTCTGTGGGTGTCTCCACGAAATCGACCGGCACCAGCGTCAGCCACACGGAGCCGTTCTCCATCGTGTAGGCGAGACGCTCTGCCTGCTCGGGCGAGACCTCGAGGGTGAGGAGCCCGATGCGGACCTCCTGGGTCTCCTCGGCGGTGGCGGCAGGCGCCACGGTGACCTTGATCGGCTCCTCGGCGTCGGGGCGAATCTCCCGACCGACGGCCAGCACGGGCAGACCCTGCAGCACGAAGCGGCTGATGGTGCGAGCCTCGAGCTGAGCCGTCTGCTCGCCGTCCGGCGTCGTCGTCTCGGTGCCGAAGTCGCTCCCGGTGCCGCCGGCGACGTTGCCGAGGTCGAGCTGCACGTCGATGGTCACGATGACGTTGACCCGGTCGCCCGGCTCGATGAACCCGTTCACGCCCTTCTCGTCGTCCACCGAGATCGTCATCGCCTGCTTGCCAGACGGAATCTGCTCGGCGAGCGGCTTGATGTCGACGGTCAACGGAACCCACTGATCACCGGTGATGATCGAGTTGGCCGAGATGGGGCCTGCGGCGACGCGGCCCGACAGTGCTCGCTGCAGGTCTTCGACCGATCCGACCGCCGAGGCGGGCAGGAACCGGCGCTCTTCCTTCGAGATCTCGATGCGACCCGCCTGGGACAGCACGAGGTCACCCTCGATGCCCTCGGCGATGAAGTCGGTGGTCCGATAGACCTCGACGTATTCGACCTCGGCCTCGGCCTCGGCGACGACATTGCCGAGGAACTGCCAGACCGACAGCGCGGCGACGCCGGCCAGTGCCAGCGCGACGACGAGCACGATCGTTCGCCTAGCCATTCAACATCTCCTCCGATTTCAGCGGTCGAGTCCGCATTCCCTGGTGCGGGACTCCCAAATCGTCACCTGAGCAACTCGATGTATTGACGGCGGGACCTGACTAGTCCTTGAGTGCTTTTTCACCGTCGACACAGCGTCTGAGTTGCGAGTGGTGAACGTCTGGCGGTCCCTGGCACGACGCTCTTCTCCGGATGATCAGCGGCGGCCGATCCCTCGTTCCTTCAGCTCCTGCAGGATGGCTTCGAGCGAGGAGTCGACGTCGAACGTCCTCTCCTCTTCCTTGCCGTCTTCCCGCTCGAACTCGCGCACCTCCGGCTGCTTGCGCCGAGGCGCCCGCGGGCCGGAATCGCGCTCCTTGTAGTCGGGCAGCGCCTGCTTGATCGACAGGCTCACCCGACGCCGGTTCTCGTCCATCTCGGTCACCTTGACGGTCACCTTCTGGCCCAAGGAAAGCTCGAGCTCGGGCGATTCGACGCGGTGCATGGCGATCTCGGAGACGTGCACGAGCCCCTCGACTCCGTCGCCGACCGACACGAATGCACCGAAGGGAACCGTCTTGGTGACGGAGCCCTCGACGATCGCCCCGACCTCGTGCTCGGCGCTGAACGCCTCCCACGGATCGGTCTTCGTCTGCTTGATCGACAGCGAGATGCGCTCCCGCTCACGATCGACCTCGAGCACCTTGACCTGCACCTCGTCGCCGACCTTCACGACCTCCGATGGGTGGTTGACGTGCTGCCAGCTCAGCTCGCTGACGTGGACGAGCCCGTCCATGCCGCCGAGGTCCACGAAGGCGCCGAAGTTGACCACCGACGAGATGACACCGGTGCGCGGCTCGCCCTCGTGGAGGTCGTCGAGGAACGCGGTGCGCTGCTCCGCCTGCTCTTCTTCGAGGTAGGCGCGGCGGGACAGGACGACGTTGTTGCGATTGCGGTCGAGCTCGATGACCTTGGCCTCGATCTCCTGGCCGATGTACGGCTCGAGATCACGGACCCGGCGCAGTTCGACCAGAGAAGCGGGAAGGAACCCGCGCAGGCCGATGTCGACGATGAGGCCACCCTTGACGACCTCGATGACCGGTCCGGTCACCGTGCCGCCGGCGTTGGTGATCGACTCGATGCGACCCCACGCCCGCTCGTACTGCGCCCGCTTCTTCGACAGGATCAGACGACCCTCGTCGTCCTCCTTGTCGAGGACCAGCGCCTCGATGCGCTCGCCCTCGGACACGACCTCACCGGGAGACACGTTCTTGCGGATCGACAGTTCCTTGAGAGGAATGACACCCTCTGACTTGTAGCCGATGTCGACGAGCACCTCGTCGTGGTCGAGGTTGACCACCGTCCCCTCGACGATGTCGCCTTCCTTGAACTCGAGGACCGTCTCCTCGATGGCCGTGGCGAAGTCGTCCGGGCTGAGATCGTCCGGCAGGGCGCTCACGCTCTTCGCCTTGATGGCGGGCGGGCCGTCGGTGATCACCGGGGCCTCAGCGGGCGCGTCGGAAGAGCTCTCGGGTGTCGGGCTCTCGACAGGAGCGTCGGCCGGGCTCTCGGCGGTCTCGGTCTCGGTGTCTGCTGCGGGCGTCTCGCTCGCAGCGTCCTGCGCGTCGGGCGCAGTCTCAGCGTCGTCGCCGCCGGTGTCGGCGGGCGCCTCGTCGGTCGCCACCTCGGCTACCGGCTCGGCCTCGACGTCGCGTTGTTCATCGGTCATGTCAGCGGGCATTGGTGAGTGTGTACCTCCAGAAGGGAGCTCTTCACGAGCGCGCGAAACGTCGCGAAGGCGCTGTCAGCGTACCACCTTTCCCCCCGAGCCACCATCGGTGATGTTTCGCGACCAGCCGCTCAGTCTTTGACGGACGCCAGGTCAGGACCCGTGGCGACATCGACCGTGAGCGGCACGTCGAGCTTGGCCACACCCTCCATCACGTCCACCACGGTCGCCGTCGTCTCCTCCAACTCCTCCGGCGAAGCCTCCAGCACGAGCTCGTCGTGGATCTGGAGGAGCATGGCGGCATCGCGGCCGGCCAGCCGTGCGTCGAGCTCGATCATCGCCAGCTTGATGATGTCGGCGGCGGAGCCCTGCACCGGAGCGTTCAACGCCATCCGCTCCCCCATCTGCCGGATCCGGAAGTTGTCCGACGACAGCTCGGTCAGATAGCGGCGACGGCCGAAGATGGTCGTGGTGTAGCCGCTGCGCTTGGCCTCGGCCACGATCGACTGCATGAACTCCCGCACGTCGGGGAACTGCTCGAAGTAGGCGTCCATGTGCTCCTGGGCCTCTTCGCGGGAGATCTCGAGGCGGTCGGCCAAGCCGAACGCCTCCATGCCGTAGAGCAGCCCGAAGTTGATGACCTTGGCCCTCCGCCGCATCTCGGGCGTCACCAGGTCGGGCGTGAACCCGAAGACACGGGCGGCCGTGGCGGTGTGGATGTCCTCGCCCGACCGGAAGGCCTCGAGCAACCCTGGGTCCTTGGAGAGGTGGGCCAGGATGCGCAGCTCGATCTGCGAGTAGTCGGCCACGACGAAGGTCCATCCATCCCGTGGCACGAAGGCGCGGCGGATCGTCCGCCCGGTCTCCGAGCGCACCGGGATGTTCTGCATGTTGGGGTGGTCGGACGAGAGGCGGCCGGTGGCGGCGGCGATCTGGTTGAAGTGGGCGTGGATGCGGCCGTCTGCCTGGATGAGCGGCAGGTAGCCGTCGACGTAGGTTCCGCGCAGCTTGTCCAGCTCCCGGTAGCGCAACAACGACGCGACGATCGGGTGTGCGTCTTCGAGCTTGGCCAGCACCGAGGCATCGGTGCTCGGCGCCCCCTTGGACGTCTTCTTCAGCACCGGCAGCTCGAGGTCCTCGAACAGCACCTTGCGCAGCTGGAGCGTCGAGTTGATGTTGAAGGGCTCGCCGGCCGCTTCGTGGATCTCCTTCTCCAGCACGGCCAGCTGATCGCGCAGCGAAGCACCGAGATCTTCGAGATAGCTGCGGTCGACTCGGATCCCCTCGACCTCCATGCGGGCCAGCACACCGACGAGCGGCAGCTCCATGTCGGCGAACAACTCGGTGCCGCCCCGGGCGTCCAGTTCGGCTTCGAGGAGGGGGCGGAGCCGTTTCACGGCCACTGCCCGCTTGCCGGCGGCCTCGAGGTCTGGCCCTCCCCCGAAGTCCAGCGTGCCCTGGGCACCCGGCTCGTCGTCCTCCTCGTCGGCGGAGGTCAGCTCGACACCGAGATGGCGCGCCGCCACGTCCTCGAGGTCGTGGGAAGGCGAGGCCGGGTCGATCAGATAGTTGGCCAGCGCCGTGTCGAACACCAGCCCGCCGGCGGTCACCCCGCGCTCGAGGAGCTCTCGCATCAGTGCCTTCGACCGGTCGGCGACGAGGGGGATCGCCGGATCCTCGAGGTGCGGGGCCAGGTCTTCCAACAGGGTGTCCGGCACGAAGAAGACGTCATCGACGCCGTCGCCGGAGTCCGCCGCCAGAGGCACGATGACCAGGCCGGCGAACACGCCGCCGTCGTGCACGGGCTCCACCACCATGCCGTCGTGGAGCGGCAGCTCGGAGAGCAGCGACGCCGACTGGACCGAGCGGACCTCGACATCGATCGCCTCGACTTCGCGGGCCGAGACGCCGTCGTCCAGGTCGGTCAGACGCGTCCACAGGGAGGCGAACTCGAGGGAGTCGAAGATGGACTTGGTCGCCTCGCGGTCGGGCACCACCCGCCGCAGGGACTCGATCTCGACCCCGAGGTCCAGGTCGTCGACCAGCGCCATCAGCTCTCGGTTGAGAAACACCTGCTCGCGGTACTCGGCGAGGTTCTCCCGCAGTTTCGGGGTCTGCTCCTCGAGGTGCTCGAACACACCTTCCAGGGTGCCGTAGGTGGCGACCAGGCGGGCGGCCGTCTTCTCCCCCACCCCCGGCACGCCGGGCAGGTTGTCTGAGTTGTCGCCGCGCAATGCCGCGTACTCGGAGTACTGGTCGGGGCGAACGCCGTACTTCTCCTCGATCCACGCGGCATCGGCCACGACGGTGTCGCTGATGCCACGTCGCGTGTAGACGACCTTGATGTGGTCGTCGACGAGCTGGAAGCTGTCCCGGTCGCCGGTCACCACGAGCACGTCCCAATCGCTGGCGGCGGCGTCCCGCGCCACCGTGGCGATCACGTCGTCGGCTTCGTAGCCCTCCAGCTCCAGCTGGGTCACCTGCATGGTGTCGAGCAGCTTGCGAATCAGCGGGAGCTGGCTGCGGAAGTTGTCAGGCGCCGACTCGCGCTGCGCCTTGTACTCCGGAAAAGACTCTGTGCGGAACGTAGACCGTCCCACGTCCCAGGCCACCGCCAGCCCGTCCGGACCGTGGTCGTCGAGCAGCTTGATCAGCATCGAGGTGAAGCCGTAGGCGGCGTTGGTCACCTGGCCCGACTTGGTGGCGAGGTCGTCGGGAAGGGCGTAGAAGGCCCGGTAGGCGAGGCTGTGGCCGTCGAGCAGGGCAAGGGTCGGCATGGGCGGAGCGTAGCCAGGTGACCGGCTCCGCTGGCCGGCAGCGGGGAGCCGCCCCTCAGAGCTTGTCGAGCAGCTTGGCTCGCTTGGCCTCGAGCTGGGTGCGCTCGTGGTCGAGCCGGGCCAGCAACCGCTCGAAACGGGCCACGTCGCCGGCCGTGAGTCGGGCATCGACCCGGTCGATCGCCTCGTCGTAGTACATGGCGTCGGACTGCGACTCGACGGCGATCTCCCGCAGTTCGTCCAACTCGGCGACGACGTGCGCCCG
Source organism: Acidimicrobiia bacterium (assembly GCA_052032125.1). Taxonomy (GTDB): domain Bacteria; phylum Actinomycetota; class Acidimicrobiia; order Spongiisociales; family Spongiisociaceae; genus JBPEXB01. The sequence goes on along the minus strand of JBPEXB010000253.1, from coordinate 7,659 downwards.
CTCCCGCGCCAAGGCCTCGAGCCGATCGGCGACTGCGAACAGCTTCTTCTCGACGCGTTTCACCAGCGCAGCGTATCCGAGTACCGGACACCGCACACGCTCCACAGCGTCCGGGTTCCGGGACCCGGCGTCTGGTGCCCGGGCGGCGGCCGTCGGTGGCATTGGTACCATTGCGGGCTGCGCCGGGATGGCGGAATTGGTAGACGCGCCGGACTCAAAATCCGGTGCCCGCAAGGGCGTATGGGTTCGAGTCCCATTCCCGGTACGTACTCATTGCTTGGGGGGACAACCCCCCGAGGGGCTCCCTTCGGTCGCCCGTACTGAGTAGTCAGTACTGAGTACCGAGTACGACAGTCGACACCCGTCACCCGACACGCGACACCCGAACGCCACCACCTTCACAGCAGCGAGTTGGGGCGAGTCCGACCCGTCTCGGGCCCGGACCAGATCTCACGAGATGACGCCGCTTCGGATGACGGACGACGGGTGACGGACGACGCCCCGGGCACCGGGCTCCGCTCTCACCTCGTTCTCAGATCGGATTGCTTGCATCCACCGGTAGCGTTCCTCGGAGCCGGGGGTGACATGCGAAAGCCGGGTTCCTTCATCGTGATGCTGATGCTGGTGACTGCTGCCTGCTCGGGCAGTGACACCACCGGCACATCGTTCGGGTCGCTGGGCGACACCGGGTCCACTGTCGCCACCTCGGCGGCCACTACGTCCGGCACCACAGCCGGCAACGCATCCGACTCTGGGGCGAGCACGGTCGTCACGACCGGGGCGGCTGCGTCATCGACCACCGCGACCTCGACCGCTGCGGTCCGCACGGAGCGTGGGGCGTGTGCCTCCACCGACGGAGCCGAGCCCCTGACGCCCATCGAGTCGGTCACGCTCACCCGCATCCACGAGGCGGACGGCGTCACGGTCGACGCGGCGCTCTACCCCCACCCCGGCTACGCGGGCAACCCGTGGTCGCAATGGGGTCAGGGCATCGTCGCCCCGACGGGCCGCTACTACTCGGCGATCGGCGACCACCTGGGCGCCGACGGCAACTCGTTCATCTATGAATATGACCCGGCCACCAATCAATTGCACCTCATCGCCGACGTGCTCGCCTCCACCGAGCACACCCCCGGCGATTGGGGCTACGGCAAGGTGCATGCCCAAATGGCATTGGGCCCGTGCGACGAGGTGTTCTTCGCGACCTACTGGGGCACGCGCCGGGGGCTCACCTTCACCGACGGCTACCGCGGCGACCGCCTGTTCCACATCGACCCGTACCAACAGACCATCGTCGATCACGGGGTGGTCGCCGACCAACATGGCCTCCCGACCATGGCCGGCGCTCCGGAGCTCGGACTGCTCTACACCATCGGCGTCCATCCGGAGACGAACGCCGGCACGTTCCACGTGCTCGACGCCGCCACCGCCGAGGTCATCTTCTCGACGCCGGCCAACCCGGGCTTCCGCTCGATCGCCGTCGACGGGGAGGGGGCGGCTTGGTTCTCGTCAGCCCCTTCTGAGCTGTCGCTCTACGACCCGACCACCAACGCCGTCACCAGGTCGGTCGAGGTGCCTGGACAGTTCCTCCGAGCTGCCGACACCACGACCTCTGGAACCGTCATCGGCGTGATGCAACGGCCCAACACGATCTTCACGCTCGCTCCCGACGGGACGCCGGCGACGCTCGGCGAAGCGGTTGGCTACACGACGTCGATCTCCCTGACCGGCGACGACACCTTCTTCTATCTCCCGGGTGCCCACGGCAACTCGGCCGAGTTCGGGAGCGCCTTGCGAGCGGTGGATCCCGCCACCGGATCGGAGCGCGAGGTGCTGGCACTCGGCCCGATCCTGGAGGAGGGCCTCGGCGTGGCGCTCGGCGGGACCTACAACCTGGTCACCGACGGAGACCGGATCTACCTCGGCGTCAACGTGGACCCGAGCGGCGCCGGCAATGGTTTCGGCGAGGTCGCCCTCCTCGTGATCACGCTGCCGTGAGGAGCGCCTGGCTCGCGCTGGCCCTGGTCGTTGCCGCGTGCGGCTCCGCGGGAGGGACCTCGACCACCACCGCGGCGGTGTCTTCGACCACACCTTCTTCCGGTGCCACGACGAGCGCGGCGTCGGCGACGACGGCTCAGACCTCCACGCCGACCACCGCCTCGACTCCGGCGACCACCCTCCAGGCCGCACCGGCGACGGGCTGCCCGGTGATCGCGCCCGGCAACGAGTCACATTCGCTGGTCGACGTGACCGAATCAGCGGGAATCGTCGAGCCGCTCACCGGCATGCACGGGCATGCCGCTGCGTGGGGCGACGTCGACGGCGACGGCCTCGCCGACCTCTTCGTCGGGACTTTCGCCGATCGCCCGCCAGAGCGGTATGCGGTGCGGGGCGCCGACGGGCCCTCCACCGATGCCCTGCTGCTGGGCGCCGGGCCCGGCTTCGTCCGCGATGCGTTCGCCCCGTCACTCGGCCGCAGCAGCGGCGCCGTCTTCGCCGACCTGGACGCCGACGGCGACCTCGACCTGGTCGCGGCCAGAAACGCCAGCGACCGACGGCCGGGAGTCGGCGCCGAGCCGACCGCCGTGTTCCGAAACGACGGTGGCACACTCGTCGCCGTCGACGCCGGGTTCGACGCCTCCCTCGGTGGGCGCAGCATCGGGGTGCTCGACCACGACCTCGACGGGCTGCTCGACCTCTACATCGTCGAGGACCAATTTCGGGGCGGCTCCTCGCGGTTGTTCCGCAACACCGGCGATCTCCGCTTCGAGGACGTCACGGCGGCGGTCGGCCTCCCGCTCGACGTCCACGGCCTCGGGGTGGCGGTCGGCGATCTGGCCGGCGACGCCCGCAGCGACCTGTTCGTCTCCGGATCGAACCGACTGTTCATCGCCGGCCCGGACGGCTTCACGGAGGTCCCAGGGCCGCTTCCTCCGTGGGAGCGGTTCGGCGACGAGGACATCATCGCCGGCGTGGACCTGGCCGACGTCGATCTGAACGGCACGCTCGACCTCATCGTCGGCCATCACTTCAACAGCACGGTGGACTTCGGCACAGAGGTGCCGGTGCGGCTGTACCTCAACGAGTCGAGCGGCCCCGACTCGGTCACCTTCCGTGACGTGACCGAGGAAGCCGGACTCATCCCTCTCCCGACCAAGGCACCGCATGTCGAGTTCGCCGACGTCGACAACGACGGTCACCTGGACATCGTCACCTCTGCCAGCGCCCAGAACGGGACCGCCCCCGCCATCTTCCTCGGCACGGGAGTCGAGGCGGGCATTCCGCGCTTCACGGCGCCGAGCGGGCTCGGGTCGGACCAGTACTGGGTGGCCGCACCGGTCAGCGACTACGACCGCGACGGGCAGCTGGATGTCTTCCTCGTCGAGTGGGAGCCGGCGCTCCCCTCGCTGCTCTTCGCCGGCTCGGCTCCGGGCAACTGGCTCAGTGTGGGTCTCGCCGACTCGAGCGCTGCCCCAGGGTCCACCGTCCTGGTCTACCGGCACGGAGCGGCGGGCGATCCTTCGGCGCTGCTGGCAACACGAGCCATCACGGCGTCTCGTGGCTACTCGGCCGGCGTCGAACTGACCGTGCACGTGGGCCTGGGCGCCGAGACGGCGGCCGACGTCGTGATCATCACACCGGACGGTTCGCGGATCGATGCGCCCGGCCTGGCCGCCAATGCCCGCTACCTGCTCCCCGACGCCTGCGGCTGAGAGAGCTCAGGCGTCGAGCAACTCGCGGGCGACCCTCTCGACATGGCCCTTGGCCCTGACGTTGCGCCAGGCGTGGGTGATGACGCCGTCTTCGTCGAGCGCGAACGTCGAGCGAATGAGGCCCTCGTACTCCTTGCCGTAGTTCTTCTTGGTGCCCCAGGCCCCGAGCTTCTCGGCGACGGCGTGGTCGGGATCGCTCAGCAGCGGGAACGGCAAGAGGTCTCGCTCACGGAAGGCGGCGTTGTCCGCAGGTGGGTCCGGGCTCACACCGACGATGTCGTATCCGGCTCTCTGGAACTGCTCGAAGTTGTCCCGGAAGGCGCAGGCCTCGGTGGTACAGCCCGGCGTCATCGCCTTGGGGTAGAAGAACACCACCACCTTGCGTCCGGCGTGGTCGCGCAAGCTGGCGCTGCCTTGCTGGTCGGTCGTCAGCTGGTCGGGAGGTGCGGGGTCTCCGACATCGAGGGCCATGAGGTGGTCTCCATTCTGCGGTCGGCGATCAAGAACAGGGCGACGAGTGCCGCCGTCGGCACGAAGGATGCCACTTCGGAGACCACCTCGGAGGCGGTCACGATCGGGCCCCAGGCCAACAGCGTGACGACCAGCGCCACGAACCCCACCCGATGGGAAGGCTCGCCCGCCAGGTCGAGGTGGCACGACAACATCACCAGGGCGGGGATGACCAGGACCAGGTAGTTCAGCCACGACAGCGGTGACACGAGTAAGGCCAGTGCCGTCCCCAGCACATAGACCCGATCGGGGTCGGTGGCTCCGGCGAGGTAGCGGGGACCGAGCGTCACCAGCCCCGCCGCCAGCAACACCCACCCCAGCCAGACGCCTGCGAAGGCGGTGCCGACCGACAGCAAGGAGTAGTTGCCGAGCGTCCCGTACCAGCGGCGCGACCCGGGGACGGTCTCGGACACGAACTGCTCGAGGTTGTCGAGACCGAGGATCAGCGAGCCGGCCAGCAGGAGTGCCACGGCCACCCCGAGGCCCCGGATCGTCGCGGCGCGCCGGGTCCGCATCAGCCCGACCAGCCACATGCCCGGGAAGAGCTTCAATCCCGTCGCCAGGCCCCAGGCGATCTCACCCCGTCGCCCGCGCCGCAAGGCTCGCCAGCCCAGCACCCCGAGGACCAGCAGGACGCTCTCCATGTGGTTGCGGCCGAGAAGGAAGCGAACAGGCGATGTCACGAATGCCGCGGCCGCGATGGCCGCCGCCGCCGGCGCCGGGTAGCCGACCTCGCGGCTGACGATCACGATCGAGCCGAAGATCAACGCCGCCGAGATGATCTGCCACACGACCCACGCCACGGAGTAGTCGAGGAAGCTCAGCGGTGAGAACAGCACGACGGTCGGCGGGGGATCGGCGGGGTACGTGTCGTAGCCGTCGACGCCGAACTGCTCGGCGAAGTCGTCCTCCAGGACGTCGTAGACGGGTCGCTCATCCCACAGGCGCTCGCCACCGAACCAGTAGTTGGGGAAGTCGGCCGCCTGCTCGGGCGTGTCCGGGTCGAGGGAGTCGAGAGCGCCAGGTCCCCACGCCAGCGCGAAGATCGTCACCGAGACGGCCACGACCAGCAGCGCTCGCGGCCAGGTCAATCGACGTTCCCGCCCGCCAGCGCCTGGGTGAAGGAGGCCGTCAGCGCTCGGATCTCGCCGAGCGGGTCGTCGCCGTGGAGGGCGCGCCGCACGAGTGCCGACCCGACGATGACGCCATCGGCGTGGGGCGCAACCGCAAGAGCATCCTCGGGACGGGAGATCCCCACCCCCATGACGAGCGGCGTGTCGGTCACCGATCTGATGCGGGCGGCCAACTCACCGGCGCGGCCCGACGACTCGGCCCGCTCGCCGGTCACACCGAGATCGGCGACGCCATAGATGAAGATCGGCTCGGCGCCGGCGATGGCCCGCAATCGCTCCTCACCGGTGGTGGGAGCGGCGAACAACACCAGGCCGATGTCGTGCGCGGCCGCCGCTTCGGCCACCGGCGGCGTCTCCTCGAGGGGGAGGTCGGCCACGATCAGGCCGGCGGCGCCGCTGTCGGCGGCTCGGCGAGCGAACTCGTCCGGTCCAACGCGGAACACGGGGTTGGCGTACGACATCACGAGTGACGGCCGCCCCGTCGCTTCCACGACGCGCTTCACGACATGGAAACCCTCGTTGAGGGTCATGCCATGGGCCAGAGCGGCGGCACTCCCCTCCTGGATGGTCGGCCCGTCCATGAGCGGGTCTGAATACGGGATTCCGACCTCGAAGCCATCCGCGCCGGCCTCGGCCATGGCGACGAAAGCCTCGACCGTTTGCGCCGGGTTGGGCAGCCCTGCAGTCATGAACGGCAGGAACGCAGTGCGCCCTGTGCTGCGGACGTCTGCGAACAGCTGATCGAGCGGAGCTCTGCTCATCGGCTCTTCTCGGCGATCATGTCCACGTCCTTGTCGCCGCGTCCGGAGAGGTTGATGAGGACGGTCGAGCCCGCCAGGGCCTCGGCTTCCTTGGCCACCCAGGCGATGGCATGGGCGGACTCGAGTGCCGGCAGGATGCCCTCGGTCCGAGCCAGGAGATCGACACCGCCCAGCGCCTCGTCGTCGGTGATCGAGACGTATCGAGCCAGGCCGGTGTCGGCGAAGTAGGCATGCTCCGGGCCGACACCCGGATAGTCGAGCCCAGCCGAGATCGAGTGCGCCTCGACGACCTGTCCCTCCTCGTCCTGCAGCATGTAGGTGCGAGCCCCGTGCAGCACGCCTGGTGAGCCGGCGCCGATCGACGCGCCGTGCTGACCCGTGTCGATGCCGTACCCGCCTGCCTCGATGCCGACCAGCTCGACCCCGTCGAGGCCGGCGAACGGATAGAACATGCCGATGGCGTTGGAGCCGCCCCCGACACACGCCACCACCACGTCGGGGAGATCTCCGTCCAGTTGCCGCAAGCTCTCCTCCCCGATCACCTTCTGGAACTCACGCACCATCCAGGGGAACGGATGGGGCCCGACGACCGAGCCGATGATGTAGTGCGTGGTCTCGACCGTACGGACCCAGTCCCTCATCGCCTCGTTGACGGCATCCTTCAGGGTTCCGGCACCCGACGTCACCGGGATGACCTCGGTCCCGAGCATGTGCATGCGCTGCACGTTGAGGGCCTGCCGCTCGATGTCCTTCTCGCCCATGAACACCTGGCATTGCAGGCCGACATACGCAGCGGCGGTCGCACTGGCCACCCCGTGCTGGCCGGCGCCGGTCTCGGCGATCAGGCGCGGCTTGCCCATGCGGGCCGCCACCAGCGCCTGGCCGAGGGCGTTGTTGATCTTGTGCGCGCCCGTGTGGGCGAGGTCTTCTCGCTTCAGCAGCACCCGCACGCCGAGCTGCTCGGAGAGCCGGTCGGCGCCATGCAGCGGGGTGGGGCGGCCGACGTAGTTGCGGAGCAGCTCGTGAAACGTGTCGACGAACGCCGGGTCCGCCCACGCCTCGGTGAAGGCTGCATCCAGCTCGTCGAGGGCCGGGATCAGCGTCTCGGGAGCGAAGCGCCCTCCGTAGTCACCGAAGCGGCCCCGTTCGTCTGGTCGATCGAGTCTCATGCGTCCTTGGCTCTCTTCACGAAGGAGGCGATCCGGGCGGGGTCCTTCACGCCGGGGGCGGACTCTAGGCCCGAGGAGGCGTCCACCCCCCATGGGCGGTGGGTGGCCACGACGTCGGCCACGTTCTCGGGACGCAGGCCGCCGGCCAGGACGTAGCGCTCGCCGGTGGGCGGCAGGTAGGTCGGGTCGATGGTGCGTCCGGTGCCTCCGAGGGCGTGCTCGCTGTAGGCGTCCAGAAACGGCGTCGCGCCGGGCGTCACCGCCGACAGGTCGACGGGTCCTCGCACGCGCAGCGGGAACAAGACCTCCCCTCCCGCCTCGAGCACCGCCGAGGCCACCGCGCCGGCGCCTTCGCCATAGGGCTGGATGCCGG
>JBPEXB010000252.1:0-2301 GCA_052032125.1 Acidimicrobiia bacterium | reverse complement strand
GGGTGTGCTTAAGCACACCCGGCGCCTCCCGACCGTATCTCCAGCGACATGGGAGCGACGGGAACCATCATGGCCACGGATCACGGCCGTTCGGACGCGGGAGGCGCAGCGTGAGCGCGCCACCGGTGCGTCCTTTCTCGTACCCCGACGTCACCCCGTCGATCAACACGGGGCCGCAGCGGGATCTGGCGACCCTCGGGCAGATGCAGCTCGAGCTCTCCGCCCTCGCCGGGTTCCGGACCGCCTCGCTCAGCGCCGTGCTCGGCTGGAAGGTCGGCGACGTGCTGGAGCTGGATCGAGCGGCCACCGAGCCGGTGGACCTCGAGGTGCAGGGTCAGCTGGTCGGACGGGGCCACATCGTGATCGTGGACGACGAGATCTCGGTGCGAGTCGCCGAGATCGTCGGCGGCCGCAAGGAACTGATCTGATGGAGCTCTGGTCGCGCGTGATGCCGCTCCTCCTCATCGGGCTGTTCGCCGCCGGCATCTGGTGGTGGAACCGCAAGAACACCGCCCAGACGCTCGGCGTCCTCAACGTCGTACGGCGCGCCGCCTTGCTGCGCAACGCCACCCTGGCGGTCGTCGAGGTCGGCGGCCGCCACTTCCTCGTCGGTGCCACCGAGCACCGCGTCGAGCTGCTCACCGAGCTCGACGACGATCTCCTCGCCGGCATGGACGTCGGCGATGCCACATCGGAACCATGGACGGACCTGTTCGCACGGGCCAGAGCGCTCGTGCGACGTGACGATCCGGGTTTCGATGACACCCCTCGCCCGTAGGCTCATCCCGGCGCTGGTCGCCGCCGCGCTGCTGATCGGCCTGTTCGGGGCCGTGCCGGCCTTCGCCCAGGACCTGCCGGATCCCGTCGTGCCGCCGACCGCCCCTCCGGCCGACACCCCCGAGGACTCGCCGCTGCGGGTGCAACCGCCCTCGGTGCCCGACATCTCGGTCAACGAGGACGAAGCCGACACGCTCAGCCAGTCGGTCAGCCTCATCGTGATCATGGCGCTGGGCTCGGCGCTGCCGGCCCTCATGGTGCTGATGACCTCGTTCACCCGGTTCATCATCGTGTTCTCGTTGACCCGCAACGCCATCGGGGTGCAGAACATCCCGCCGGCGCCGGTGCTGATCGGGTTGTCACTGTTCCTGACCCTGTTCGTGATGAACCCGGTGCTCACCACCGTCAACGACAACGCCATCCAGCCGATGCTGGCGGGCGAGATGCCGGCCGGCGACGCCTTCCAGGCGGCCTACGAACCGCTGCGCGAGTTCATGCTCGCCCAGACCAGCGAGTCGGACCTGCGGCTCTTCATGAGCATGAGCGATGCTCCACAGCCCGAGACGCCCGATCAGCTCGGCGCCTCGACCCTGGTGCCGGCGTTCATCGTCTCCGAGATCCGCACCGCCTTCATCATCGGGTTTCTGATCTTCGTCCCGTTCCTCATCATCGACCTGATCGTGGCGGCCGTCACGATGTCGCTGGGCATGGTGATGCTGCCTCCTGTGTTCATCTCGCTCCCGCTCAAGCTGCTGATCTTCGTGCTGGTCGACGGGTGGGTGTTGATCGTCGGCTCGGTGGTCCAGTCCGTGGGGACCGTCGCATGACGGTCGGGCGTCCGGGGGCCGCCCTCTCCGAGTTCCGCCTGCGGCGGAACATCGCTACTTCGAGCTCTCGTTGGTGCGCGCCGAGGGAGGACCCATGACAGAGGTCCAGGTGCTCGACATCATGCGCGACGCCCTCGGGGTGGCCGCCAAGATCGCCGGGCCGATCCTGCTGTCGGCGCTGGTGCTCGGTGTGGTGATCTCGCTGATCCAGACCGTCACCCAGATCCAGGAGATGACGCTCACGTTCGTCCCCAAGCTGGTGGCGGCTGGGCTGATCGTCCTGTTGATGGGTGGCTGGATGATCGGCGAGATGACCTCGTGGATCAGGGACCTCTGGGGACTCATCGAGACCGGCTTGTGACCGGGCTGTTCGAGCTCCAGGGAGCGGTCGGGTTCGTGGCCGCCCTCGCTCGCAGCGGGGCTTTCGTGGCCGGCTCTCCCCTGTTCGGCCGGATGATCCCCGTCACGGGACGGGTCGCCCTGTCGCTGGCGCTGGGCCTGGCGCTGGCCGCCCCGGTGCCGGTCGAGCCCACCACCTCCGGCGTCATCGGGCTGATCGTGATCAACGCCGCCGTCGGGCTGGCACTCGGCTACCTGACCGGCTTGCTCATCCCCATCTTCGAGTTCGCAGGCAGCGTCATCGACTTCACCTCCGGGCTCAGCGCCGCCCAGATCTTCGACCCGCTCACCTTCAACC
>JBPEXB010000251.1:0-5587 GCA_052032125.1 Acidimicrobiia bacterium | reverse complement strand
GATAGGATGAGGCAGTACCGAGTACTTGGTACTGGGTACCGCGACCTCCGCCGGCCGAAGGTATCGACTGCGGAGTAGGCCTGCCGGCCAGGGATGTCACAACCCTCCGTTACGAAGAGTGGATGCACCAGCATGAGCAACTCATCGTGTGGCAGAGAGCCGTTCGCCTGGCCATCGCCGTGTATCACCACACGGACTCGATGCCGTATGCAGAGCGCTACGGGCTCACGAGCCAGATGCGGCGGGCGGCCGTCTCGATCTCGTCGAACATCGCAGAAGGCGCCGGCCGAAGCACCAACGCCGATTTCGCTCGATTCCTGGCGATGGCGGCCGGATCGGCCGGCGAGCTGTCGTCGCTTGCTGAGGTCTCCGAGCGTCTCGGCTACCTGGAGGAATCGCAAGCCCTTCGCCTCCAACAAGAGTCCGTGCGACTCCGAAAGATGCTGCGAGCGCTCGCCGCCTCCCACCGCCGCACCCTCTAGCCGAGTCCACACGACCCGCTACCCGCGCTTCCGCGCCGGACCACCAGTCGCCAGACCCGTACTCCGCAGTCGAGTCGGTCCGACGCCAACCCGCCGCGGTACCCAGTACCAAGTACCCAGTACCTCCTCAGATGGGCCGCAAGGCCCATCTGAGGATCCGGGTAAACCTTTTCGCCTTCCCACGCGACTAACTGCTGAGAGTGACCAGGAATATCACTCTCTGTGATCATCATCTGGCTGTGGGTCACAACCGGATACCGGTGCGGGGAGCACCGCAAGAGCAGACGACTTTGGGGGTCACATGCTGAACAAGCGATCGTTGACGATCTTCGCTTCGACGTTCGCGCTCGTGTTGGTGGCGGGAGTCGCCTTCGCCCAGGTGGGGAATTGGGCACCGAGCGCGCCGGAGCGAGACGTCGCGGCGACCGAGCCGACCGAGCCGTCGGAGGCGACGACGACGACACACGCCGAGGAGGAGGTCGAGGAGACCACGACCACCACCGAGGCCGAGGTCGAGAAGCCCTCCACCACCACGACGACCCACGTGGAAGAGAAGGAGGAGGAGCACGAAGAGGAGAAGCACGAGGAACCGGAGAAGGACACCACTCCGCCGGACATCGTCATCCTCCATCCCGAGAACGGCCAGCACTTCGATGAGAAGACGGTCGTGTTCGAGGGCAGGGCGGAGATCGATTCGATCGTGGCCGCCGGCCCCTACGTCGCCGACATGGACGAGGAAGGCAACTGGCGCATCGTGTTGGTGCTGAGCCCGGGCGCCAACAACGCCAAGCTGACCGCCACCGACGCGGCCGGCAACCAGTCCGTGGCGACCGTCAAGGTGTACTACGACGTGCCCGAGGAGAAGGAAGAGTCGGCCAGCAAGGAGTTCACCGCCCACCAGAAGTGGGGCGAGAACGACCAGGCCGAGGACATCTTCTGGGGCACCGGCATCGTGGGCGACAAGGTGTGGATCGTGTCCGACTACGGCACCACCACCACCTACGTCGACGAGACCGGCCACTGGGAGGTCAAGGCGACCTGGGAGGGTGTGCCGAATAACACCGAGTTCGGCATCGTCGTCGAGGCGTCCAACGGCCGAGCAGAGTTCGGCTTCTACAAGATCGGCCCGGTCGAGGAGTCGCACGAGTTCAGCGCCAACCAGCAGTACGGCTCGTGTGGCGAGGCAGAGCCCTACGACGTCTTCTGGGGCACCGCCGCTCCTGGCGCCACGGTGTACGTCGTCTCCGACTTCGGTTCGGGCACGGTGGTCACCGACGAGACCGGCCATTGGGAGATCAAGGTCTTCTTCCCGGAGGCTCCGTTCAACGACACGTTCGCCGTCGTGATCGAAGCCGACGGTGGGGGCCGCAAGGTCTTCGAGTTCACCCGCACAGGCTCCGAGGAAGGTGGCGAGGAAGGCCACTGAGCCGAGACTCCGCTCCGCCAGGGACAACGGAGACACAGGGCCCGGGATTCGTCCCGGGCCTTGTGGTGTCTCAGATGAGTTCGGCCATCGCCCGCACGGTGGCGATGTCGGTGGTCCCGATCAGCAGCGTCGTGACATCGGCCTCCCGATAGGCGTCGAGGCGGTCCCGGATACGCTCCACCGGCCCTGCCAGCGCCACGGCATCCACCAGCGAGTCAGGAACCGCGGCCATCGCGCCGGCGCGATCGCCGGCCAAGAACGCGCGCTGCACCTCGGCGATCGCCTCTTCGAAGCCGTAGCGGCGGGCGACGTCGGCGTAGAAGTTCCGATCGCTGGCGCCCATGCCGCCGACGTAGAGGGCGATGGTGGGCCGAAGACGGTCGCGGGCCTCGTCGACGTCGTCGTCGATCGCCACCATGCAGGTGACCGCCACATCGAGGGGCGTGTCCAACTTCCGGCGCGACCGACCATCGGCGAGCGCCTCGCCCCACACCGACGCCGCGTGCTCGGGGGCGAAGAAGGCCGGCAACCAGCCGTGGGCGATCTCGGCGGTGAGCGCCACGTTCTTCGGGCCGACCGAGGCGAGGTAGATCGGAATCTCGGCGCGACGAGGGTGGGTGATGAGCTTGAGCGGCTTGCCGTGCCCGGTCCCGCCCTCGACCGGGATCGTGTAGTGCCGCCCGTCGTGCTCGAGCGGTTGCTCGCGCTGGAGCACCGCGCGAACGATCTCGACGTACTCGCGGGTCCTGGCCAGCGGCCGGCCGTACTCGACGCCGTGCCAGCCCTCGACCACCTGCGGCCCGGACACACCCAGCCCGAGGAGCAATCGGCCCCCGCTGAGATGGTCCAGGGTGGCTGCGGTCATGGCCGTGACCGCCGGAGCCCTGGCCGTCATCTGCAACACGCCCGTGCCCAGGCCGATGCGCTCGGTGGCGGCGCCGTACCAGGCCAGCGGCGCGACCGCGTCCGACCCGTACGCCTCGGCCGTCCACACCGAGGCATAGCCCGACCGCTCGGCTTCGACCACCACCTCGGTGTCGTCGCGGGCAGAGGCGCCCCAGTAGCTGAGAAAGAGCCCGAGTTGCATGGCAACGGGACGGTAACCGGGATCCGGGGCCCGGGACCCGGATCCCGGGATCCGGGCCGTGCGCCGGCCGGTTGACCGCTCAACTGCGACACCGTGGTAGAACCACCTCGATGTCGTCAGTGCTCCAGACGCTCTCGCGGCGGGTCCCGCTCTCGGTGGCGGCCGGGCTGGCCGGGCTGATCGTGCAGGGCTACTACGCGGGCCACCGCACCCTCCCCCACTTTCTCGATCACGACGCCTCGGGAACCTTCGGGACGCCTGGCGGCACCCCGATTCGCATCGTCGGGCTGGGCGACAGCGCCCTCACCGGCCCCGGGCTCCTGGACCCCGAGGATCTCTGGATCCGGCAGATCATCGACCGGCTCCCGCCCCGCTACGAGGTCTCCCTGCACGTGCTCGCCAAGGGAGGCGCTTGGGCTCGCGACGTGAGGAAGGAACAGCTCGACCGAGCGCTCGCCCTGAAGCCCGACATCGCCATCCTCTCGGCCGGGTCGAACGACGCCGTCCGCGGCGTGCCGCTGCGCACGATCCGCCGGGAGCTCCGTTTCATCGCCGGCGCGCTCGCCGAGGTGTCCGCGCTCGTGCTGATGACCGGGGTGGGCGACATGGGCTCGATCCCGCGCCTGCCCCAGCCCCTCTCGACGGCGCTGAAGTACCGCTCTCGCGCCGCCGACCGCATCCACGACGAGGTCGCCGCCCGGCACCCGCGCATCGTCAGCCTCGCCATGTGGGAGGAGGGGTCGGGGCCGTTCCGGGCCCGACCCGAGCTGTTCGGCCCCGACCTGTTCCATCCCAACAAGGACGGGCACGGTGTGTGGGCCGACCTGGCCTATCCGGTGGTCGCAACGGCGTGCCGGCGGATCGCCGAGGCACGAGCATGAGAAAGGCGTTGAGCCTCGTGTCGGCGCTCATCCTCGTCGGCCTGGTGGTCGCCATCCTGCGCATGTCCCCGGAGTCGGCGACGGTTCCGACTGCGCCTCCGCCCACAGAGACCAGCGAGGCAGAGTCGACCGACCTGTCCACCGTCAGGACCTCCACACCGCCAACGACGGCCGCCCGTTCGACGGACAACACCCGAGCGCCTCGTGCGGACGATGGGGATGCCGAGTTCACCATCGCCGGGGCGGTCTTCGGCGATGGGGGCTACGTCGTGATCACCAACGTCGGCAGCGGACGGGGCAGCCTCGCCGGGTTCGCCCTCTGCCAGCGACCCAGCTACTACGTGCTCCCCGACATCACCCTCGACCCCTTCGACTCGGTCTGGGTGGCGGCGGGCGACGGATCAGGGCTGACTGCGAGCTCGATCGTCGAGATCATCGCCGCCAACGGCGCCTTCGGCGGTCTGCGCCCAGCCGACGGAGAACTGGCGCTGTACTCGTCGGCTCAGTTCGCCAGGGCCGACGAGCTCGTGTCGTATGTGGAGTGGGGTGAGACCGACCATGGCCGCTCGTCGCTCGCCATCGAAGCCGGCTTGTGGGAGGAAGGTGCCTTCGTCGAGATACCACCCGACGCCTTCGGAGTGGTGGCCACGGCGGCTCCTGCCACCGGGCCCGACGACTGGACGGGCTGGGTGGGCGGCTGAGCTCAACGGACCGCCCGCACGCCCCGTTCGGTGGCGAGATGCGACATCGCCACGTCGTGCGGCTCCGTCGGCAGCCGTTCCACCAGCAGCGTCTCGGCAGTGATCCCCACCCGGGCCGCCCGATCCGGCAGCGTGGGAAGCAAGGTGTCGTAGTACCCCTTCCCATGGCCGAGGCGGCCGCCGTCGGCCGCGAAGACCAGTCCCGGCACCAACACCACGCCGATCTCTTCACGCTCGACCTCTGCCGAGCCGGCCACGGGTTGCTCGTAGCCGAAACGGTGCAGCTCCATCGAGCTCGCCAGCGGATGCACCGTCAGCGGTCCCTCGGGAGGGGTCCGGGTCACCGCACAGAGGCGATCGGTGTGGTCGGCGATGGCGCGGACGTCCAGTTCGCCCGGCATCGCCAGGTAGAGCAGGACGTGTCCGCCAGGAGCCCCCGGCAGCCAGTGCGCCAAGACATCGATGAGCCGGGCCGAGATCCGGTCGACATCGTCGATCGGTGCGCGGCTCCGAGCCCACGTGCGCCAGGAGGCCTTGCCGGCGTCGATCGCCGGAGGTGTCACAGGGCGGCGCGGGTGGCGGCGGCGAGATTCCCCTTGCCGGCCACGGCCACCTCGCCGAGGCCCAGCCAGGTCGCCATCAGCTCCAGCTCTGCCGCCAGCGCCCGGCCGGCTGCGACTCGATCGACCCCTTCCTCGGCGTAGACGCCCGGGGCACGCAGCACGCCTGCCTGGCGGTCTGCCTTGAGGTCGACCCGGCCCACCAGCCGGCCGTCCACCATGAACGGCAGCACGTAGTAGCCGAACACGCGCTTCGGCGCCGGCGTGTAGATCTCGATGCGGTAGTGGAAGTCGAACATGCGCTCGGTCCTGGCCCGATCCCAGACCATCGTGTCAAATGGCGCGAAGAGCGCAGTGCCGCGGCGCCAGCGAGGGATCGCGGTATCGGGCCGCACGTAGGCGGGGGCATCCCACTCCCGGACCTCCACCTCCTCCAGCTCGCCGTGCTCC
>JBPEXB010000250.1:0-9558 GCA_052032125.1 Acidimicrobiia bacterium | reverse complement strand
TCAGGGACCTGTTGCCCCGGGCCATGGTTTCGACCGACCTGGAGCCCGTCGCCGAGCTCGTCGCCGGGCGCCGGGTCCTCGTCACCGGCGCCGGTGGCTCGATCGGCTCGGAGATCGTCCGCCAGCTGCTGGCCTTCGACGCGGCGGTCGTCTACGCGCTCGATCGCGACGAGTCGGCACTCCACGAGGCGTCGCTCGAGTGGGCTGACGCCGGCGACGCGCCGTTGGAGACCGTGCTCTGCGACATCCGGGATTCGGAGCGGGTGCACCGTACGTTCGAGCTGACGAAGCCGCAGATCGTGTTCCACGCCGCCGCGCTGAAGCACGTGCCGATCCTCCAGGACCACCCCGAGGAAGCGGTGAAGACCAACGTGATGGGCACCGCCAACGTGATGGCAGCCGGCCGGCTCACGGGCATGGAGCGGTTCGTGCTGATCTCGACCGACAAGGCCGTCGCCCCGTCGAGTGTCATGGGGGCGACCAAGCGGGTGGCCGAGATGCTGGTCCAAGCGGCGGACTCGCGTCGCGACGAATGCGTGTACTCGAGCGTGCGCTTCGGCAACGTGCTGGGCAGCCGAGGCAGCGTCGTCCCCACCTTCATCCGCCAGATCAAGAAGGGCGGGCCGGTCACCATCACCGACCCGAACATGACGCGGTACTTCATGACGATCGGCGAGGCGGTCCAGTTGGTGCTGCAGGCCTCGGCCATCGCCGAGGGCGGCGAGGTGTTCGTCCTCGACATGGGCGAGCCGGTCCGTATCGGCGATCTCGCTCACCGGATGATCCGTCTGGCCGGGCTGGTCCCCAACCGCGACATCCAGATCGACATCGTCGGCCGCCGGCCGGGGGAGAAGATGCAGGAGATCCTCTCGTGGGAGCCGCTGCGTGAGACCTCCAACCCCAAGGTGCAGGTGGCCAACCCAGGTTTCCCCGGACCCGTGACGGTGATGGACACCGTGGCCCATCTCGGCGAACTGGCAAGTGATGGCGACGCAGGCGATATCACCCGTGTTCTGCGTAACATGACGTGTCAGACCTGGAAGGACGACGAGACGGTCGACCTTCGTTCGCTCGAAGAGGGCCTTGCTGCGTGGAACTGAACCGACTTGCGCGAATCGCGCGTGCTCGCTGGTGGCTCTTCGGGGTCATCGGCGCGCTGGGCCTGTTCTCCGCGATCGTTCTCACCAGCTTCCTGAACCGCCGCATCGAGCCTCGCTTCGAGGCCACGGCCACGCTGGCGGTCATCCCTGATCCGGGCGGCGACACCAACGACCTCGAATCGAAGACGCTGGACGTCCTCGATGCCGCGCTGCTGACCAACCAGGAGCGGGTCGCCAGGGCCCAGAACCGGATCGAGCTGGCGGTCGACGAGGTGGGGCTGATCAACTTCATCTCGGTGTCCTCGACCGCCGAGGACGCCGCCGACAAGGCGCAGAGCATGCGGGTGGCCACCGAGGACGATCTCCGCGCCCAGGCGACGACCCTGAGCTCACAGAACCGGGCCCAGCAGGAGCTGATCCGTAGTCGACTCGCCCAGATCGAGGACGAGATCCGCGAGCTCGAACTGTCCCGGCCGGAGGTGGACACCCAGACCGTCATCGACCTGCAGCTGAAGCAGGCGAACTTCAACGCCATCGCAACGGAGCTGAACGCCCGCTACGTGGAACGGGTGACGGGCGTGAACACCGTGGACGACCCGAACCGCACGATGGCCGACGTCGAGATCGACATCGCCGCCCTGGAAGCCGAGTACCGGCGTCTCCAAGGCGAGATCCTGAGCGACACGCGCAGCCCGGGGAATCAGCAGTTCAACGAGATCGATCGCGAGATCTCGCTGCTGACCCAGGAGTACGGCGACCGCATCGCCGAGTACGGCGACCTCGTGTTGGCGGCCGCCACGGCAGATACGCAGAGCCTCGGTGCCGCGGAGGTGCTCGACGTCACCGCCACACCCGGCTCGGCCGTCACCAACGGCGCCGCCGGCTTGATCGCCGGCCTGCTCATCGCCTTCGGGCTCCTCATGGTCCACGACCGCTACCGGCAGATCGTATGGATCGGCTCGGACATGGTGACGCTGCCCTATCTGGGCGAGGTCGTGCAGCGAGCCGCCCCGGTGGTGGCCGGCCAGGCCTGGTACGAGTTCGGCGGCCCCGCCCAGCGCAAGCGGGCCATCCAGTCGATCCGGGTCACGGTCGAGAGCGCCTCGGTGTCGGGCTCGGCGCTCGGCGTGACCGGCCTCGCTCCCAGCCAGGACCTGCACGAACTGGCAGCCGACTTCGCCATGTCGATGGTCACCTCTGGCAGCAGGGTGGCGTTGGTCGACGCCGACTTCGAGCGGCCGTCGGTCCTCTTCGAATTCAGTGGGTCCGGCGCCACCTTGAGCGATCTGCTGCAGTTCCGCCTCGAGGACGAAGAGTCCTATCGCGCCTACATCAAACGCAGCCTCACCGAGCAGGACGAGGTCGTCGATGGCCTGACGGCCGTGCCGGTGGGCCACGGCATCGCCGATCCGGCCGACGCCCTCTCGGGCCGGCGCCTGCAGATCCTGGTCGAGGAAGTTCGCCGGATGTTCGACCTGGCCATCTTCGTGACCGGCTCGGGTGTCGAGGCCGTGTCGCTGGCGACCATGAACCGCATGGACGGCGTCATCATCGCCATCCGGCCCGGACAGGCGACCCGCGCCAAGGTCGAGGAAGCCCACCGCCAGCTGGCCGCCTTCGGGGTGCCGGTCCTGGGCGGGGCGCTGCTCACCCGGGCGGGCCGCGAGAGCACGGCCACCCTGCCGGCCGCCGATCCCGTCATCGAGCCGCCGTCGCATCGGCGGACGGCTGCGGCCGGGGCCGACGCTCAGGACCTGCTGGTCGAAGCGCTGCTGCGCGAGCGTTCGAGGAGTGAGCCGCCGCCACCTGCCGAGGACGACGACGATGACGAGGACGACATGGACACAGCGGCGTCGGCGCCTGCGCCGTCGGCCGGGACTCGCCCGCGCCGCCCGGGCGACGCAGGACGCGACCTGCCCGCCCGCACCGAGGCTCCCAACCTGGTGCTCGTGTCGGCACTGGCGCCGACCTCGGCGGCCGATCCCAGCGAGGCGGTCGCAGCGCTGCTGTCCGACACGATCGAGCAGGTGCTGCGCGGGTTCGCCGGCGGCTCGACGCCCCGCCAGGTCGACCCGGGCATCGCCGAGGTCACCAAGTTCGGCTTCGTGCCGATGGTGCGGGTCAAGGGCCACAAGACGATCGGCGCCCGGGTGCTCGACGCCCTCAATGCCCGGATCGAGAGTGCCGAGCGCTCCCAGCTCATCGACGAGATGGTGGCCTTCTTCGCCATCGAGGAGGGCGGTCGCTCCAACGAGCGGGTCGTCACGGCGATCAACGAATGGGCGAGGACCCACTACTTCACCCGCCACCTGGTCGACACGGGTCGCGAGCCCACGGTCTGGCACGTCGCCAGCCAGCATCGGACCTTCGAGGGGCTCGTCCACGTGAACCGCTGCACGAAGGAGCGGATCGACCTGTTCCGCTCGGAGATCCTCCGGCGCCAGCTCGACGCGCTCAACAAGAGCCTGAAGGCGGCATCGAAGGCGCGCCGCACGGAGCAGGTACGCGTGCTCGAGGAGCGCATCAAGGACCTGCGCACGTTCGACATCGCCTGGGGCTGGTTGTTCGAGGGCACGACCCCCGCCGCCCGGCTGTGGTACCCGTGGAAGGGCCCGGAGATGCAGCCGCAAGGGTGGGATCCGAACCTCGACGAAGGTGTGCGGGCCAACATCGCCCCGCTGCAACGGCTCGGTGTGCTCGCCCAGGACGTGCTCACCGGCGAGGAGCTCCTGGCGCTCAGCCCGCCCTCGTGAGCATCGTTGGCGGCGAGCGCCCCGGCCGGGTGCGCTGATGGCGAGGACGATGCTCGACCGGATGGTCAAGCAGACGGTCAAGACCCTGGCCGCCGCCGCCGATCCCGTGTTCCCCGCCTTCACCGGTCCCCGGCTGCTCGTGTACCACCAGATCGAGGCGGGCCTCGGCCGGGAGATGGAGGTCACCGAATCGGCCTTCCTGCAGCAGATGGCGTGGCTGCAGGAGCATCACGAAGTCGTCTCCTTCGAGGAGGCGTGGCGCCGGCGCGGGGAGCCCGAGTCGCAACGGCTCGTGGTGCTCACGTTCGACGACGGGTACGACGACATGGTGCGGCGGGCGTTCCCCGTGCTCGAGCGCCACGGGCTGCCCTTCGTCCTCTACGTCACGACCCACCCGACGGAGTCGGGTGAGCCGTTGCTGCCGGGCGGATCGGCCGACCCGTGCACCTGGGACCAGATCGAGATGATGGCATCGACGGGCCTCATGACCTTGGGAGCGCACACCCATCGGCATCCGGACCTGCGGGCGCTGTCGGTGGAAGAGGTGCGCCAGGACCTCGGTACCTCGAACGAGATCCTGCGGCGGCGCATGGGCATGGTGCCCAAGCACTTCTGCTACCCGTACGGTTTCTGGTCCGACACGGCCCACGGGGCCGTGACCCAGTTCTACGACACTGCCGTGCTCGGCTCGGGGAAACCGCTCGGACCCGACACGGACCCGCTCCTGATTCCGCGGGTGCCCGTCCAACTGTCGGACGGCATGGTGTGGTTCAAGCGCAAGCTGGCCTCAGGGCTGCAACTCGAGGACCGGATCCGGCGTCGCTACAAGGGCTACACAGGTCCCTGAGCCGACGAGATCGCCCGGGCGTTGCGCCCGAGCAGGTAGGCCGCGACAGACCACGCCACGACGGTCAGGGCGATCGCCACGAGCACATCCATACGCAGTCCGGCGATGCGCGATGTGAACAGCGCCAGCGCCGTCTGAAGGGCGGCGAACTGGACGAGCCTGCTCATCGGAGCCGTCGCCGGCAGGTACATCGCCAGGCCGCGGTCGATGGTCAGGTTGACCCGCACGGCCGGGTCGACGACGAGCAGGCCCAGCGCCCCGAGTGCACCGACGATGCCGGTCGTGCGCGGCGATCCGTCGATGGCGACCGACCACATGAAGGCACCGGCCCACACCGGCCCGCTGGCGCCGAGCGTCAGGGGCGGGTGGACGAGGGCGCCCAGCCCGACGACGACCGCCGCTCCGGCCAGGAGTGACACGTGCTCGGTGTCGGGGACGGTGAGGAAAGCGCCTCCGGCGGCGATGGCCGCCCCCATCGCAGACAGGGCGGGCTGTTCGCGGTGCCCGCTCTCGAAACTCGCCACGGCCACCACCACGATCGGCGCCCCGACCATCACCAAGACGAGCCCCCAGCCCTCGGTCGAGAACGCCATCAGCGACGCTCCGGGGATGGCGGCGAGCCCGTGCACCAACGCCGGCCGTGAGCCCGGCACGAGCACTCCTGAGAGCAGGAGGAGAAACAATCCGGCCGTGCCCAACAGGCCGAGCGAGGCTCCGTCGGTGGCGACCAGGGCGATCGGCACCGCCATGGCCAGGCCGGCGACCGGCGCGCCCCATGGCCGGCGGGCCCGGAGACGGGAGATCAGGAACGAACCGACGCCGACCACCGCCGCCCCGACGGCGGCGCCAGTGGCCAGCAGCCCGAGCGCCGAGCCTTCGAGGAACGGTGTCACGACGCGGCAATATAACCTGGGTGGGTCATTGGACATGACCCATCGGACCGATGGGCGCACGACGGTGGGGAGACGAGCGTTGACGCACGTGCTGGGGATCGACATCGGGGGCAGTGGGATCAAGGGCGCACCGGTCGACGTGTCCGCAGGTCGCATGGTGACGGAGCGTCATCGGATCGAGACGCCACAGCCGGCCGTGCCCGACGATGTGGCCACCACGGTGTTGAAGGTCGTTGAAGCGTTCCCTGACGTCGACGGTCCCATCGGCTGCACCTTCCCCGCCATCGTGCGCTCCGGCATGGTGCGATCGGCGGCCAACGTCGATCCTTCGTGGGTGGGGGTCGACGCCAATCGACTGCTCTCGGAACGCACCGAGCGCCATGTCGTGGTGCTCAACGATGCGGACGCCGCCGGCCTCGCCGAGGCGCACTTCGGGGCTGCCCGGGACTGTGACGGCGTGTGCCTCCTGCTCACGTTCGGCACCGGGATCGGATCCGCCATGTTCATCGACGGCACGCTGGTCCCCAACACCGAGCTGGGGCACGTGGAGATGGACGGCGTGGCGGCCGAGGACCTGGCGTCGAGCAGGGCCCGCACGGAGCGCGACCTCTCCTACGAGCAGTGGACCGAGGTCGTCAACCGCTACTTCGCCCACCTCGAGCGGTTGTTCTCCCCGACCCGCATCGTGATGGGCGGGGGCATCTCCAAGCGGTTCAACGAATACGGCCACCTGCTGGAGGCGGAGGCAGAGATCGTCCCGGCTTCGCTGCGGAACGACGCCGGGATCGTCGGCGCCGCCATGTGGGCCGTGCGTCAGCCAGGCTCGACGGCGAACGCCTCGTAGCGAGCGACCCAGGCGGGAGTGAGGCGGGCCACCACCCGGGTGCCGTCGTCTTCGTGCTTCTCGTCGAGGATGTCGCCCTCGCGGCGAATCGAGGCGAGGGCGTCCCCGCGGTCGTACGGGACGAAGAGCTCGACGGTCTTCGTGTCCCGGGCGATCTCCTGATTCAGCCGTTCTGCAAGCGCCTCGAGGCCCGTGCCCTGGCGGGCCGAGATGGCGACCGCGTCGGGGTAGAGCTGCTGGAGCCGGCTCAGCACCACCTCGTCGGCGACGTCGATCTTGTTCAGCACGAGGAGCTCCCGGATCCCTCCTGCGTCGATGGCGTCCAGGACCTCGCGTACGGCGGCGATCTGATCCGGCGCACCCTCGTCGGAGGCGTCGACCACGTGCACGAGGAGATCGGCGTCGGCCGTCTCCTGCAGCGTCGAGCGAAACGCCTCGACCAGCTCGTGGGGCAGGCGGCGGACGAACCCGACCGTGTCGGAGAGCAACATCACCTGGCCGTGCCCGAACTCGAAGCGGCGGGTGGTCGAGTCGAGCGTCGAGAACAAGCGGTTCTCGGTGAGCACGCCTGCGTCGGTGAGCGCGTTGAGCAGTGTGGACTTGCCGGCGTTGGTGTAGCCCACCAGCGCCGCCACCGGGATGTTCGACGCCGAGCGGGACTTGCGCTGGTTCGACCGCACCTTGCGCACCTGCTTGAGCTCGCGCTCCAGGCGGGCCATGCGTCCGGTGATGCGCCGGCGATCGGTCTCGAGCTTCGTCTCACCCGGGCCCCTGGTGCCGATCCCACCGCCGAGGCGTGACAGCTCGGTCCCCTTGCCGCGCAGGCGCGGCAGGTGATATCGCAGAAGCGCCAGCTCGACCTGCAGCATGCCCTCCCGGCTGGTGGCGTGCTGGGCGAAGATGTCGAGGATCAGCGCCACCCGATCGACCACGTCGCACTGGAAGATCTTCTGCAGATTGCGCTGCTGGGCGGGAGTGAGGTCGTTGTCGAACACGACCACGTCCACGTCGAGCGCCCGTGTCTCCTGGGCCAGTTCCTCCGCCTGGCCGCGGCCGATGAACGTGGCCGGGCTGGGGGTGCGGCGCTTGAGTACGACGGCGCCGACCGGCTCGGATCCGGCGGTGTCGGTGAGCAACTCCAGCTCGGCGAGGGAGCGCTCGACGTCGCCGAGGTCGACGCCGAACAGGTCGACACTGACCAGGTACGCCTTCTGCGTGACGACGTCGAGGTCGGTGACGGTGGCGGTGAGGCGCCGGCGACGGCGGCCCTGGGGATCAGTGGTCATCGGATGGGCTTTCGGTGCCAGATTGCCACCGAGCTGCTCGGTGTGAGGCCGGTTTTCGAGAGAGGAGGGCCCTAGAGATAGGAGTTCTCGTCGCCGGGGGTGTCATCGTCCTCCTCGGCGATGATCTGCGATTCGCGCACCGCGACCGCCACCCGCCCGGTGGCGGGCCACAGGAAACGCCAGGCGCCGGTCGGCACCGCCCAGAATCGCCGCCCGGTGGCGATGTCGACGAGCGACAGGGCGTCGTTCGTCGACTCGGTCCCGGCCGGCACGAGCAGGCCAGAGCGGGTGGACGACTCCTCCACGAGATGACCGACCCTCCACCCGGGGAGGATGCGGTAGCCATTCGTGTCGAGTTCGATTGGGTCCATGATCGTCATACGTGTCTTCGGCTCCCGAGGGGCACGAGCGTAGTGGAGCGTGGGCGCTGCTCCGCCGCCGAGGTTGGCGCGCCCCGCTGCCAACATGACGGTCGTGCGGACGCAGCTGATGTCGATGGTGATGCTGGCTCTGGTGGCCGGCTCGTGTGGAGGAGGGTCGACCGCGCCCGCCGACGCCCTCCCGGCCACGTCGGCTCCCTCGACCACCACCACGACCACGACGGCCGCGGCGGTGGACGCGGGGTCGAGCGGCGAGTGTCCTCCCGTGGATCCCTCCACCGCCTTCCCCGCCCAGCCGACGTCCGTGCCGTTTCCCACGGTGGCGTGGCCAGAGGGCCCGCTCCCGGCCCAGGTGGACGGCGAGGCGTTGCGCGCCACCCTCGACGAGGCCTGGGGCGACGACCGGCGGTGGGGCGGCGTCCAGGCGGTGCTCGCCGTTCATGGTGGGATGCTGGTCGTGGAGGAGTACGGCAGGGGATACGAGGCCGGGGAGCTGCACGGTTCGTTCTCGATCGCCAAGACCGTGCTCCACGCCGCGGTCGGTGCGGCGGCGGCGGACGGGTACCTCGATCCGGGCGATCCGGTGAACGCCCCCGAGTGGGACACCGGCGATCCGAGGTCCTCGATCACGATGGACCAGTTGCTCTCGATGACGTCGGGTCTGGCATGGGAGGAGAGCGGGCTGGGGATGGCGTCGCTGCTCGCCATGCTGGATTCGGCCAGCGTGGCCGCTGCCCAAGCCGAGCGGAGTCTCCAGGCGGACCCTGGCACCGTGTTCACCTACAGCACCGGCTCCTCGGCGGTGGCGGCGCGAGCCCTGGCCGATGCCCTCGGATCCGTCGCCGTCGAGGACTACCTGCGGGCCAGGTTGTTCGATCCACTCGGCATCGGCGAAGTCGAGTTGCTCTTCGATGCGGCAGGCTTCTGGGTCGGGGGAGGCGGCGCCGACATGACCGCCCGGGACTACGCACGGTTGGGGTTGCTCTACCTCCGTGGCGGCCGCTGGGACGGCGACCAACTGGTCCCCGAGGCGTGGATCGACCGGGGGCGGACGCCCACCGAGGCCGGGTGTGACTACGGGTCGGGTCTGCGGCTCGGGCGCTTCGGCCCCACCTCGTATTCGGCCGAGGGGTTTCTCGGCCAGAACATCGTGATGGTGCCCGACGAGGACCTCGTCGTGGTCGTCCTGGCGAGCGAGCCACGGGCCGATCTGATCGACGCGTTCACGAACGAGGTGATCGACGCCTTCCGAGGTGCCTGAGCGGCCGGCAGCCGGCGGCCGGGAGCTAGCGGCCAGGGGCGTCGCGGAGGCGGACGGGAATCGAACCCGCCGGGGCACTTTCGCACCCCCAATGGTGTTGAAGACCACGGAGCCCACCAGGCGCTCGTTCGCCTCCCCAGGTCGGGAGCGTACCAAGGCGCTGGGAGCCCGGAGCCCGGGGGCCCGGCGCCCGG
>JBPEXB010000025.1:0-3710 GCA_052032125.1 Acidimicrobiia bacterium | reverse complement strand
CGCACGGCCTTCGAGTCGCGGACGAACTGGATGGCGTGGTCGACCAGGTCCTCGGAGACGTGGTAGCCCTCCTCGGCCGTCTTCGGCGGGTCGATGTGGTGCTGGTCGTAGGTCAGCTCGGGCGTGAACTGGTCGGTCTCACCCTGGAGGAACCCGTAGAAGCGGTCGAAGCCGCGCTGCGTCGGCCAGTTGTCGAACGGGCCCGCCGCCGACGCCTCCTCCATGTCGGCCAGGTGCCACTTGCCGACGGCCCACGTCCCGTAGCCGGCGCTGCCGAGGACCTCGGCGATCGTGGCGGCGTTGTGGCTGATCCCACCCGTCGCCGACGGGAAGCCCGACGTCATGTTCGACACGGCTCGCATGCCGACCGTGTGGTGGTTGCGACCCGTCAGCAGCGCCGCCCGGGTCGGTGAGCAGAGCGGCGTGACGTGGAAGTTGGTGAACCGCACGCCGCCCGCTGCCAGGCGATCGGCGTTTGGCGTGTGCAGCGTCGAGCCGAAGCAGTTGAAGTGACTGAAGCCGAGGTCGTCGTAGAGGATGACGAGGACGTTGGGCGCATCGTCGCCTGGGTGGGTGATCGGCCGGTGGTAGGGCACCGACTCCTCGAGCGTCCTGCCGATCTCGCCCTGGAACCACTCGCGGCCAGGAATCTCCGTCGCCATCTCGCTCCCCCTCGATCGTGCCGCGCCGACGCAGCGTTCAGAGGCTAGGCGTCGTGGAGAAATTGTGCGAGTGGAAGTCGCAATTGTGTCGGCTATCGCAGGGTCGTGCCCTCCCTGGGACGCTCTTCGACGCCACGCGCGCCGTGATGGTGCTACGTCTTTCCCGGACAGCGGTGGCCCGACTCGGGAAGGAACGACATGGAGACACGAACCCTCGGTCCCAGCGGCTTGGAGGTGTCGGCCGTCGGCTTCGGCTGCATGAGCCTGCGCTCCCGCGAGAACGCGCTCGAGCTCATCCGAGGCGCGGTGGAGCTCGGCGTCACGTTCTTCGACACCGCCGAGGCCTACGGGCCGTTCACCAACGAGGAGTTCGTCGGCGACGCTCTGGCGCCAGTACGCGACGAGGTCGTGATCGCCACGAAGTTCGGGTTCACCTTCGACCGCGGCGATGGTCCGCTCGACGGCGGGGTCTGCAGCCGCCCCGACCACATCCGCGAAGTCGTCGACGCCTCACTCGCACGACTGCGGACCGAACGCATCGACCTGCTGTACCAGCACCGGGTCGACCCGGACACGCCGATCGAGGACGTCGCCGGCGCGGTCGCCGAGTTGATCGAGGACGGGAAGATCGGCCACTTCGGGCTGTCGGAAGCGGGCGCGGACACGATCCGTCGCGCCCACGCCGTCCAGCCGGTCACGGCGTGCAGAGCGAGTACTCGCTCTGGTGGCGGGAGCCCGAGGAGGAGATCCTCCCCACTCTGGACGAGCTCGGGATCGGCTTCGTGCCGTTCAGTCCGCTCGGGAAAGGATTCCTCACCGGCGCCGTCGGCAGCACCGACGACCTCCACGAACGGGACTTCCGCCGGATCTTCCCCCGCTTCAACGACGACACGCTCGCCGCCAGCCAGGGACTCGTCGACCTGCTGCAGCGAGTCGCCGCACGTCACGACGCCACCCCCGGTCAGGTCGCCATCGCCTGGATCCTCGCCTGCAACCCGTCGGCCGTGCCCATCCCCGGCACGAGCAAGCTGCACCGCCTCGAGGAGAACGTCGGTGGGGTAGCGGTGTCACTCACGGCGGACGACCTCGCGGAGATCGCCGAGGCCGCCGCTCCCCTGCAGCTGACCGGCACCCGCTACCCCGAGGCAATGGAGCGACTCATCGACCGGTGAAGGTTCCGTAGCCGGTTGTCTCCACCGCGCCTGCGCCTCGAGGGAGTCGTGACGAAGGTGCCGTGCGTGTACCCGGCCAGCTAGTAGAGCTCGTCGCGGTAGTTCTGCTCGAGGCCGGCGGCGACCACCGGCACGATGCCGTCGTCGCCCAGGATCTCGCCGATGTGGTCGGCGATCGGATTCCGCTCCGACTCGGATTCGTCCGCTGGTTCCCAGAGCTTCGACCGGATCATCGCCTTCCCGCAGTGGAAGAAGGCCTCTTCGACCGTCACGACGGTCGCCATCAGCGCCGGCCTGCCCATCGCCGAGAGCCGATCGAGCAGGTCGGGATCGCTCGTCAGGCGTGCGGTGCCGTTCACCCGGAAGGTCGCGCGCTGTCCCGGGACCACGAAGATCAGCCCGATGCGGCCGGTGGCCAGGATGTTGCGTGGACCGAAGCCGAGCGAGTTGCCCTTCCGCTCCGGGATGGCGAGTGTCGTGGCGTCGACCACGTGGACGAACCCCGGCGGGTCTCCCTTGGGCGACGCGTCCAGCCGACCATCGGCGTCTGCGGTCGCCACGACGATGAACGGTGAGCGACCGATGAACTCGCGTGCGGTCTCGTCGATCTCCGTTCGCAGCTTCATCTCGACCCGGCCGTCGGTCGTGCCGATCAACTCCTCGAGCTCGGCATCGGTGGTGACAGCGTGCGGATCCGAGACCTGAGCCATCCTCGAAGCCTGCCATGAACTGGTGGTGCGAGGGGTCAGCGTTCTCCGCCCAGCAGCTGGTCGTAGCCGACGAATCTGAAGAGTCGGCGCCCAGGTTCGAACGCCTCCGGCGGGTTCACGAGGCGGTGCATTCCGACGCCGACCGACGTGCCCTCGAGCGCGTCGAATGCCTCCTCCTGGAAACCGGACTCGGCGAACCAACGCCGGATCGTCGGTGTGAGATCCGGAGCCCTGGTGTGACGAGTCCAGAGCACGCTCGCTCCGTCATCGCAGAGTGTCGGCAGCGCTCGAACCGTCGTCTCCACGTCGCGGTCGACGATGTTGCCGAACACCCCGCAGACGAGGACGATGGCCGCGGGCACGGTGCCCGCGTAGGCGTCGGTCAGCCCCGCGTCACCGCGGACGATCTCCACCTCGCCGGCGCCGAGTTCGGCCGCTCGGCGCGAGGCGATCGCCACGTTCCGGTCGTCGAGCTCGACCAACCGTGCAGTCACATCGGCCGCTCGCCGGTGGGACTCGAGCACGCCCAAGAGGTCGTGGGCCTGTCCCGCGCACATGCTCACGATGCGGATCGGTCCGGCGGCGGACCGATCGAGCGCGGCGGCGAGATGCTGCTGTACGACCGCGAGTCGACGGGCGAGGGAGGAGGTCGGATCGTCGTACGGGTCGTGCCACGCCAGCCAGTCGCGCTCCGTCACGCCCCGAACCTAGGACGGTGCCGACGAGCGACGTCTTGGTGGCCGTTGCGGATTCGGGGGGCGTGGTGCACGATCACGGGCGTGGGACTGTCGAACTACACGTGCCCCGAGTGCCGGCGCCGGACCAAGACGCCGCTCGTGACGACGGTGACGGGACGGCGGGTCTGTGCCCGTTGTCGGGACGGCGTCCTCGCGGCAGCTGCCGGCGTCATCACATCGCCGGAAGCGCCGATCGAAGGGGCAGTCTCGACTCGGGGCTGGTTCGAGCGTCTCCGCCGCCGGCGCAGTCGCTGACCCCAGACGCGACAGAACCCCAGGCAGGACCTGGGGTTCCTCGGTCGCGACGGTCGTTCGTCGCCAGCGCGCCCGTAGGGACTCGAACCCCAAACCTTCTGATCCGTAGTCAGATGCTCTATCCAATTGAGCTACGGGCGCTGGAGTGCGACAGCGTAGCGGAGGGTGTTTGCG
>JBPEXB010000249.1:0-7043 GCA_052032125.1 Acidimicrobiia bacterium | reverse complement strand
TCTGGCTCAAGCACCACGCCTTCGTGAAGCAGTGGTGGGAGCGGTACGGCGAGATCTACGCCGAGCACCACGACGAGGAGCTGGCTTCTTCGGACCGGCGCCTGCTGGTCGTCTGCACCTGCGTGGAGGACACACGCGAGCAGGCGATCGAGTCGGTCCGGCCTGGTCACGACGAGTACTGGAAGTTCCTCGGGCCCTATGGATGGAGCCGCGGCTACATGGGAGAGGGCGGCAAGCCGGCCGAGGCGGGGCTCATCCCGACCCTCGAGCAGTCGCTGGAGAACAAGACCTGGCTGGTCGGGTCGCCGGAGGACGTGGCCGAGGGCATTGACTTCTATCGCCATCAGCTCGGCATGGACAAGCTGGTGATCTTCCCCAACATGCCGGGCGACTCCTACGGCAAGACCGAGGAGCAGATGGCGCGATTCGCTGAAGAGGTGCTGCCCCTGGTCGGCTGATCGGTCCTCGGTGACGGCTTCCCTCGAGTATCAGGACGACGACGGCTACCTGCTGATCCGGCCATGGGGCCCCCATGCCGTTCGCGTCACGGCTGCACCGTCTGCTCCGGCGCTGGATGGCCGCCCGAATGGCCTGCTTGTCGAGCCTCCGCCGACTGAAGCCGACGCGCACGGCGATCGCTTGACCGTCGGCGGCCTGTCTGTGGAGCGACTCGCCGACGGTCGCCTCCGCTTCAGTCGTGATGCCGCTGTCGTGCTGGAGGAGAAGGCGGGAACGACCTATCTCGAAGGACCGCGGGCGTTCCGCCACGTCGGTGGCGGCATGGTGCACGCCACGGTGGCGTTCGAGGCCTTCCCGGGAGAGCGGTTGCACGGTCTCGGCCAGCACCAGCACGGGCGGCTGGACCAGAAGGGCCTGGTGATCGACCTCCTGCAGCGCAACACGCAGGTGGCAGTGCCCTTCCTGCTCTCGAACCGCGGGTACGGGCTCATGTGGAACGTGCCCTCGCTCGGGCGGGTGGAGCTGGGCGAGTCGGCCACTCGCTGGGTGGCGGAGCGGACACCGGCGATCGACTACTGGATCACCGCCGGCACCGATCCGATGTCGATCCTGCAGCGTTTCGTCGCTGTCACCGGCGGCATCCCGCCGTTCCCGGACTGGGCGACGGGCCACTGGCAGTCGAAGCTGCGCTACCGCACTCAGGACGAGGTGCTCGAGGTGGCCAGAGGGTTCGCCGAGCGCGGCCTGCCGCTCGATGCGCTCGTGGTCGACTTCTTCCATTGGGAGCACTTCGGCGACTGGGCCTTCGACCCCACCGCCTTTCCGGACCCGGCCGCGATGGTCGAGGAGCTGCGCAGGGGAGGCATCGAGCCGGTGGTGTCGGTGTGGCCGATGCTGGCGCCCGACGGCGCCCACCGGGCGGCGTTCGAAGAGGCCGGCTGGCTCGCGACGGTGGAAGGCGATGCCGCGCCGGTGATGCACTTCGTCGACACCGGCCAGCTCGCCGTCGACCTGGCGGTCTACGACCCCTTCCACCCGGCGGCCAGGGAGGGCCTGGCCCAGGCCCTGCAGGCCGGGTATCGCGACCACGGGATCGAGGCGTTCTGGCTCGACGCCTGCGAGCCGGAGGTGAATCTTCATGCGCCGCACGACCTGCAGTACCGGGCGGGAACCGGCACCGAGGTCGGGCTGGCCTATCCGGCCGCCCATCAGCAGGGCATCGCCGACGTGCTCCAGCCCGAGGTCATGCTCAGCCGCTCGGCCTGGTTCGGCAGCCAGGCCGCCGGGGCGCTGGTGTGGTCGGGCGACGTCGCCTCGACCTGGGAGGCGCTCGGGGCCCAGGTGCGGGCGGGGCTCAACGCCGCCATGTCCGGTCTGGCGTGGTGGACCACCGACATCGGAGGTTTCCACGGGGGCGATCCCGACGATCCCGGCTTCCGGGAGCTGCTCGTGCGGTGGTTCGAGTTCGGGGTCTTCTGTCCGGTCACCCGCCTGCACGGGCTCCGGGAGCCGAAGGACGGTTGGGACACTGGCGGGCCCAACGAGCCCTGGTCGTTCGGTCCCGAGGTCGAGGGCCTGGTGCGGCGCCTCATGGACGTGCGCCAAGCGCTGCGGCCGTACGTGCGGACATGCTTCGAGGAGGCCCACGTCTCCGGGGCGCCGCTTCTGCGGTCGATGTGGCTGGCGTTCCCGGACGATCCAGAAGCCGAGACTCTCGACGACCAGTACCTCTTCGGGCCCGACCTCCTGGTGGCGCCGGTGCTGGCGCCCGGGCAGCGCCGCCGGGACGTCTATCTCCCCGAAGCGGGCGCCAGCTGGATCTCCCTGTGGGATGCCACCGAGCAGCTCCCGGCCGGGTGGCACACCTGCGACGCTCCGCCCGGACGCCCACCGGTGTTCGTCCGCCCCGGCTCCGAAGTCACGATCCACGCAGGCGGCGCCTGACGTAGCCTCGAAGGGCCGCCGGGTCGCACCAACGGAGGAGGTGAAGCCATGCGGGTGGAGGACATCCTGCGCCGCAAGGGCAGCGAGGTCAGCACGATCATGTCCCGGGCGTCGGTCGAAACGGCGCTCCATCGCCTGTCGCTCGACAACATCGGGGCGTTGGTCGTCAGCGACCGCGACCTGATCCCCGAAGGCATCGTCTCGGAGCGCGACATCGTGCGAGCGCTGAGCGCTCACGGCGCCGAGGCGCTGCGCATGGAGGTCAAGGACGTGATGACCAAGAACGTGCGCACCTGTCCTCCCTCGGCGCGGCTCGAGGACGTGATGGCCACGATGACCAACCGGCGGTTCCGTCACATGCCGGTCGTGGTCGACGGCAAGCTGGCCGGCATCGTCAGCATCGGCGACATCGTCAAGCACCGTCTGGACGAGCTCGAGCTGGAAGCGGGCGTCCTGCGCGACCGGGTGCTCGGCAGCGGCTGAGCGGGCCCGGGCGGCGCCGACGCCACCCGGGCTCTGCGCGAACGACGATGCACCGAGCTGGTGAAGGTCGTTCAGCGCGAGGCGCTCACCGCTGCGCCTGCCACTCGGCCACCATCTGCCGATGGGTGTCGACGGTGTCCGGTGTGAGCCTGAGGGTGCCGAAGCCGTCGAGCAGCTCTTCCTCGAGCTCAGGATGGTTGACGATCAGCCACAGCGAATAGTCGGCCACCAAACCTGAAGAGGTGCCTTCCCCGCGTCCCTCGATCACGATGCTGGTCACGAGGCCGGCCTCGTTGGTCGTGATCGTCCACGTCGCCGAATGCGACGAGCTCGGGAAAGCGAACCCTTCTCTCACCTCGTCACAGACGGCGGTGGTTGCGTCGGTCTGGGTGCAGGCGAGGAACGACGTGGTGCCGGCTGCGTACAGCTCCGATCCGAGCCAGTCGAAGGCATCCATGTTGGTCACGACCCCGTCACCGTCCCAGTCCGGCACGCCGGCGTCCTCGGGGAAAGGATCTGAGAGGACGATCACTTCGCCTTCCTGGCCCGACCAGTTGATCTGGTAGGTCGCTCCTTCGGCGTACAACGCCCGCCCGGTCTCCCACTCGCCCGTCGCGACGAGCTGGTTGAACTGGTCGGCCACCTCGAGCGGCGACCGGTTCGCCACGGGAGCATCGGAGCGGGTCAACGCCCAGACTCCGGCACCCACCACGACCAGGGCGAGTGCCGCCGCCAGCGCCGGTGCCAGTCGCTTCTGCGGCCGCTCACGGCGCGGCACCCGGACCATTTCGACGGGCTGTTCTCGTGTCTGCATGTCTCGTCTCCTCACGACGGGTCGATCGACGATGTCGGTCGCCTGACCGGGCACACGCCCGGGCACGCTCTCGGCGTCGATCCGTTCGAGGAGAGCCGCCGGCGACAGGAAGTCGTCATGGGCGCCGGCGTCGGCCGGCAAAGGGTTCGCCTGCCGCAGGCGCTCGAACGCTTGCTCTCGTGTCACAGCTCACCTCCTTTCGGAATCGCATGGGGACGAATACCTGGTGTGGCGGACAGCAACCGTGCCAGTCGTTTCCCGGCCCGGTGTATCCGCATGTCGACGGCGTGCGGGGAGATACCGAGGACCTCGCCGATCTCGGCGTGACTCAACTCCTCCCAGACCTTCAACCGAACGAGCTCACGGTCGTCGGGGCGGAGCCGGTCCAGTGCATCCAGCACCGCCTGATCCTGGCTGCGTCGCACGACCACCGTTTCGGGTGTCGTGCGCTCGACAGCCCGCGGTGCGGTCCGTTCGAGCTTGGTTTGCAGCCGTTTCGCTTGGAAGTGCGACCGGTGGTGGTGGGCGACCACATTGCGGGCCACGCCGAACAGCCACAGGCGTGCGCTGAGGCCGTCCGGTGCCGAGTCGAGCTTCCTCCACGCGACGACGAAGATCTCCGCGGCGGCGTCGTTGGCAGCCTCGACGGAGAGCCGTCGCAGGCAGTAGGCACGAATGTCGGCATAGTGCTCCTCGTAGAGCATGCGAAACCTCGCATCCGAACTGGGAACCTTGCCCACCACTCCTCCTGTGGCACTTCCTGCACCCTATGTTCCCGCCAGGTCGCGAGTCCTCACGGATTCTTTGAAAAGATTCGGTGAGGTCAGCCGACCGAGTCGGAATGTGAGAGACGAATCGGACTGGGGACGTCCGAGGAAGGGGGCTCTCGTGCGAGGGCCCCCTTCCCACACGTGGTGCCGCTCCCAGGCCGGCACCGAAGAGAGCCCGTCTCCACTACCGTTTTTCCATGCCTGACTCACTGCCCTGGACCCACAGCGACGAGGCCAACGAGCTGCTGGCCCGCGAGCCGCTGGCGCTGCTCATCGGCATGCTCCTCGATCAGCAGTTCAAGATGGAGTGGGCGTTCCACTCGCCGTATGCCCTCCAGGAGCGGCTCGGCAGGAGCCTCGACGCGGGCGACATCGCCTCGATCGACGAAGGCGAGTTCGAAGAGGTCTTCCGCGGCCCGCCCGCCCTGCATCGTTTCCCCAACTCGATGGCCAAGCGGACCCAGGCCTTGTGCGCCACCGTCGCCGATGAGTACAACGGGGACGCGGCGGCCATCTGGCGGACAGCCGCAGACGCCAAGGAGCTGCTGAAGCGGATGAAGAAGCTGCCTGGCTTCGGGGACGCCAAGTCGCGGATCTTCGTCGGCATCGTCGGCAAGCGGCTCGACGAGGGACCCGACGGCTGGGAGGAGGTGGCGGCCGACTGGCCGTCGATCGCCGACATCTCGTCGTTCGACCAGATCGAGTCGCTGCGAGACGCCAAGGCGCAGATGAAGGCCGACGCCAAGAAGAAGGCGTCGGGGTGAGCGACGGCCGGCCGAGCGACCTGGCCTCCAAGCTGGCCGCCATCGAAGCCGGGTGGCCGGATCGTTCCACGGACCGGCCGTTCGTCATCGGACTGGCGGGCGGGTCGGGCTCCGGAAAGACCACCATCGCCGAATCGGTCGTCGCCCAGATCGGTCCGGACCGCGTCGCCTTCATCCCGCACGACGCCTACTACTTCCACCGGCCCGACATCTCCTACGAGGAGCGCACCAAGGTCAACTACGACCACCCGGATTCGCTCGAAACGGCGTTGATGGTGGAGCACATCGAGAAGGTGCTGGCGGGCGAGGCGGTGGACCGCCCGGTGTACGACTTCTCTCAGCACCTGCGCTCCGAGCGAACCGTGCGGGTCGAGCCCCGGCCGGTGCTCCTGCTGGAGGGCATCCTGATCCTCGTCGAGCGCGACCTGCGAGAGCTCATGGACCTGCGGGTGTTCGTCGACACCGATGCCGACGTGCGGGTCCTCCGCCGGGTGCAGCGGGACATGGAGGAGCGGGGGAGGAGCTTCGGCTCGATCGTGGCCCAGTACCACACCACGGTGCGGCCGATGCACCAGCAGTTCGTCGAGCCGTCCAAGCGGTTCGCCGACATCATCATCCCGGAGGGCTACAACGCCGGCGCGGTCGGCACGATCCTCTCCATGATCCGCGAGGTCACCAGGTCGTCGGAGTGAGCGACGAGCTGGTCGTGGTGGTCGACGAGGCAGATGTCCCCATTGGGACGATGGCCAAGCTGGCTGCCCACGAGGCCCCGGGCACGCTGCACCGGGCCATCTCGGTGTTCGTGTTCGACGGAGCGGGCCGCCTCGTGCTGCAGCGGCGGTCGAAGCACAAGCATCACTTCCGGGGACTGTGGGCCAACACCGCCTGCAGCCACCCGCGGCCCGGTGAGGAGACCGTCGACGCCGGGGTTCGGCGGCTGGCGGAGGAGATGGGGATCCACACCGATCTCGAGGCGGCCGGCCGATTCCTCTACCGCGCCGAGGATCCGGACTCAGGGTTGGTCGAGCACGAGCTGGACCACGTGCTGATCGGCCAGTCCGACGACGACCCCCGCATGGACCTGCGGGAGGCGGACGCCTTCGACCGGGTCGATCCGGTGGCGCTGCTGGCCCGCCTCCGCGACGACGAGACCGGGTTCGCGCCCTGGCTGCGGCTCGCCCTGGAAGCCGTGCCGGAGCTCACCTCAAGCCGCTAGCACCCTTCAGGCGAGAGCCTGCACCGTCCGCCCGGCGAAGGCGTCGAGGCGCAACCGCTGCTCCGTGCGGGGCGCGGTCGTCGCACCTGTTGCCGAGTACCCGTCCCACCGGCTCACCGCCCTCTCACCGTCGTAGAACGGGAGCGCATCGAGGATGTTGAGCGCGTCCCACTCCGGGCCGTACGAGCGGCCGGTCAGGCGCTCGTACTCGGCGACGTAGAGGTCTGCGGATTCGGCGCGCCCGAGGAGGACGAGGTTGAGCCGACAATGCGAGACGTCGATCTGCCATGGCCCTGCGCCCGCCGAGAGCCAATCGACCACGCCGGTCACCTCGCCGCCGACGCTCAAGACGTTCCACGGGTGGAAGTCACGGTGGATGAACCCGGTCGGGGAGCGATCGACTCCGTCGACGACGTCGATGAGCGCTTCCCAGGCCGCCCGGTCGCTGCTCCACGCCGGTGCGAACAGAGGGTGTCCATCGAAGTACGGCCGGTAGGACCACGGGCAGGCGCTTGGCTCGACCGTGGCGATCGCCGCCGCGACCTCGGCCAGCCGGACCGGATCCAGCGCCGCGTCGGGGACGCCGGGAACGT
>JBPEXB010000248.1:0-12957 GCA_052032125.1 Acidimicrobiia bacterium | reverse complement strand
GCGCAGCCGCCTGGGACTGGGTCGCCCGACCCAAATCGGGCTGTCGCGAAAACAATCCTGACCGCCGGCTTGGCCGGTCGGGGAGCGACGGCCTAGGGTCGGCTGCGCACCCCGAAACCTCGGGTGCATCCACTACTTCCCGTCGGAATGAGAGCTGGCGCGCCCTGAAGGGAGGTCTGGGAAGCCGGCCCACCTCGCGAAATCTGACACTGTCGGACCTCATACTGACGACGACCACATCAGGAACACCAACATGACACTCATGGATCAGGGGACCCGCTCGGCCCGGATCCCCCCACACAGCACCGAGGCAGAGGAGTCGGTCCTCGGCTCGATCTTGCTCTCCAGTGACGCCGCCAATGAGGTGCTGGACCGGCTCTCACCGGACGACTTCTACGTCCCCGCCCACCAGGCGATCTTCGAGGCCATCGCTCGCCTCTACAACGAGAACCAGCCGATCGACGCAGTCACCGTCTCCGATGTCCTACGGCGGGCCGAGGAGCTCGACAAGGTGGGCGGCGTCAACGCCATCACCCGCATCCTCGACGCGGTGCCGACCGCCGCCAATGTCAGCTACTACGCCGACGTCGTCGAGGAGAACGGGCTCCGCAGGCGGATGCTGCGAGCCAGCGCCGAGATCGGCGAACTCGCTCTGTCGATCGACGAGGAGATCGAGACGGTCATCGACACCGCCGAGCAGAAGATGCTCGCCGTCGCCGAGAAGCGGGTCGGTGAAGGTCTCGAGGCGCTCGGTGGCTTGTTCAACGGAACGCTCGAGCGCCTGGAGGAACTCGAGCAGCAGGACTCGGAGCTGACGGGCGTGTCGACAGGCCTCAAGGATCTCGACAAGAAGCTCGCTGGGCTTCAGCGCGCGAATCTCGTGATCGTGGCGGCGAGACCCGCAATGGGGAAGTCAACCCTTGCGCTGAACGTCGCCACGAGCGTGGCGCTCCGGCATGGTCCGGTTGCCATCTTCAGCCTCGAGATGTCGAGAGAGGAGATCGTCCAGCGGCTCCTCTGCTCAGAGGCTCGGATCGACTCGATGAAGCTGCGCACCGGCCAGCTGGGTTCCAAGTGGCCCGACCTCGTCAAGGCTGTGAACAAGCTCTACAAGGCCCCGATCTACGTCGATGACGCTGCGATGGTCACCGTGACCGACATTCGCGCCAAGTGCCGGCGTCTCAAGCGCAAGTCGGGTCTCGAACTGGTGGTGGTCGACTACCTCCAGCTCATGCAGGGCAGCAATCGGGAGAATCGACAGCAGGAGATCGCCGAGATCAGCCGCAATCTCAAGAACCTGGCACGAGAGTTGGAGGTGCCGGTCATCGGGGTCTCGCAGCTCAACCGTGGGCTCGAGTCCCGTACTGACAAGCGCCCCCAGCTCGGCGACCTCCGTGAGTCCGGGGCGATCGAACAGGACGCCGACGTCGTGATGTTCATCTACCGAGACGACTACTACAGCGAGGATGCACAAAAGGGCCTCGCCGACATCCTCATTGCGAAGCATCGGTCAGGGGCGACGGGCGCCGTCAAAGTGACCTTCGCGGCCGAGCACACGAGATTCGATGACCTGCCCCACGGCTACACGTCCCAGCTGCCGCCGCCGCCTCCCTGATCGCGGTCAGTCGGCAAGACCGGCCTTGCGCAGGCCCTCGATGATGTGGTCCTTCTGCGCGTCGTCGCGATAGAGGATGCGCGTGCGGTATCGCTGGGTGCCGAAGTCGGGTCGTACCGCCTGGATGCGTTCGACGTGGGGCCGAACCTGTTCGGCGAGGCCGAGTTGCGCCGTCGCCGCCGCCAACGCCAGGTGAGCCTGGAGATAGCTGGGTCGTAGCTCGATGGCCCGGAGGCCCCACTGCCGGGACGCCTCGTAGTTGCCGAGCATGTAATGGGACCAGGCGAGGTCGTTGGCGATGTCGTAGGCGAGCGGCTCTCGCCGGCCCAGCCTCCACGCTTCCGAGAGGGCGTCCACGGCCTCGTCGAGCCGACCCATGGCATTGAGCACCGCTCCGCGGAAGTGATAGCCACTCGGTCCATGCGGGTTGATCTCGATGGCCCGGTCTGCGGTGCGGAGACCCTGCTCGAGGTTCCCGGTGAGCATCGAGAGGGCAGCCATCTGGGCGAGGATCTCCGGGTCGTCGGGATCCATCGAGAACGCCAGTTCGCCCTCCTCGAGAGCCCGTTTCCAGGGGTCCTCCTCGCCCCTCCAGCCGTGGGTGGCGAGAAACGCCCAGGCAGCCGCGATCGTCGCCACCGTGCGAGGGAACGTCGGGTCGAGGGCTCTCGAGCGCTCACACCAGTCGATCGCCTCCAGGTAGCCCTCGGTGGTGTGCCGGTTGTAGGCATACCGGCCCCGCAGGTAGAGATCCCACGCATCGAGCGAGCTCGCGTCGACGGGCTGGCGGCGGCTCCCGGCCTCGTCCCACAAGGTCGGACGCAAGCTGCCGGCGATGGCGCCGACCAGCTCGTCCTGCAACGCGAAGACGTCGTCGAGATCACGGTCCCAGCGCTCTGCCCAGAGGTGGGTGCCTCGCTCCGCTTCGATGAGCTGCGCGGTCACGCGCACGCGGTGCCCGGCCTTGCGCACGCTGCCCTCCACGATGTGCGTCGCATCGAGCTCTCTGGCGATGGTCCGGGCGTCGGTGGCCCGGCCCTTGTAGGCGAATGTCGAGTTACGGGCGACGACGTTGAGGTATCTCTCGTACGAGAGTGCCGTCAGCAGGTCCTCCGTGATGCCGTCGGCGAAATACTCCTGCTCCTGGTCCCCGCTCATGTTGTCGAAGGGCAGTACCGCCACGATCGCCACGGTGCGGGATGGTGGGGTGGCGGCCGAGCTGGCACCACGTCCGACTGTCGTCCACACACGTACCGGGTGGTCGATGTTCTTGAGCCGGTGCTCGCCTGCGTCGTGCAGTGGCACGTCGACCTTGCCGCGGATCGCCTCCCGCACGGCGTTGGTTACCGCCAGTCCGTTGGGCGGGGCGAGCGGCTCGATGCGAGCCGCCACGTTCACGCCATCGCCGAAGATGTCACCGTCCTGGTCGACCACGACATCGGCCAGGTTCACGCCCACCCGGAACGCCATGCGGCGGTCCTCTGGGACCGTCTCGTTGCGGGTCCGGATGATGTCCTGCATCTCGGCCAGCGCCGCCACCGCCGCGGTGGCCGACGGGAACTCGAGCAGCATCCCATCGCCCGTCGTCTTCACGATGCGTCCGCCCTGGTTGAGCAGCACCGGGTCGGTCGCGTTGCGATGGGCGCGCAGCGCCGCCAGTGTGCCGGCTTCGTCGTCAGCCATCAGTCTCGAGAAGCCGACCAGATCCACGATGGCCACTGCCGCCAGGCGCCGTGCTGGTCCCTCCATGGAGGAGAAGGTACACCGAGCGTCGGATCGTATTCCGGCTGATCCGACCTGACGTCCGGGGTGGAGATCAGCTGTCCGGTGGACGGGTTCCGAGAAACGGTACGACGAGGTCGAGGAGTCCGTCCGGGGCGAGCCGAGCGATCGCCGCGCCGCCATACAGGGACCCATCCGGGCCGGTCGCCTGCGCACCGTCGGGCGTCTCGTACACCCATTCGAAGCGCAGCCACTCGCGTCGCTGTTCGACGGGTGAGGTTCTGACGAGTCGGTTCTCTCCGCGGAAGCCCTCGGTGATCTCGTCCAGCCCGCGCAGCACGATCTGGACACCGTGGAACTCGGCGGATGGCGCGATGGCGTTCTCGAGCTCGTGCCGGCGAGCAGCATCGTCGTCGATGGTGTGCGCGGCGAGGAATCGGTCGACGGTCTCAGCGAAGTCTGAACCCGGCTCGCCCACTGCTCCGGCCCTCCGTCGTCGCAAGGCGCCTGGACCCTAGCGGGAGCGGTGGTCCCGATGCGGTCGAGGAGGCCAGCGCCCGCCGGCCGCCACGGTCAGATCCTCACCGTCAGCGGAGGCGAGCCCGTGCGAGTCGCCTCGTCAGGCGTGGATCTCGATCCGATCGCCGTCGGCCAACTCGAAGTCTCGCCCGACCTGGCGGTCGGGTTCGCCCGCCCGGATCAGCCGGGCGAACTTGAACTTGGCGGCGAAGTCCTTGTGCACTTGCCCAGCCACATCGATCACGGTCTGGCCGCGGCGAATCGTGTACGGGCGATCATCCTTCTTGACGGCCGACTCTGTGTAGACCCGCACGATCCCGAGCGCGTCGAACAACCACGGTCCGAGGTGATCGATCTCGTCGCCGTCGACCGACGCTCGCAGGGTGGGGAGGTCCAACCCCAGGAGCTCTTCGAGGATGGCCAGCTCCTCGTCGACGGCTTCGATCTGGTCAGCGCGGGCGGCCACGAGCACGGTGGGCAGCAGCTTGGCGAACGGATCGTCCGGATCCTCGGCCTCCTCGGCGCCGCGCGGCCAGGTGCCGATCAAGCGCACCCGGCGCTCGGCCAGCGTGGCGACGAGATCCTCGACCGCAGCGACACACCCGGGATGAGAGAGATCCACGACCAGCATGGCTCCATGGGCGGGTTGGAGCGCATTGGCGATCCAGGGAATCGGGTGG
Source organism: Acidimicrobiia bacterium (assembly GCA_052032125.1). Classification (GTDB taxonomy): domain Bacteria; phylum Actinomycetota; class Acidimicrobiia; order Spongiisociales; family Spongiisociaceae; genus JBPEXB01. Next base: position 8,421 of record JBPEXB010000248.1, on the reverse strand, counting down.
GTGGAGGAGATGGGCGGGAGGTCGACGAGCTGGATGCCGATGTCGTCCACCATCAGCATGCCGGGCTGCGGGTACTGGGTGGTGAAGTCGTAGGGCCCGGTCGCCGCACCCGAACCCGTGAGCGCGTCATGCAGGGTGGACTTCCCGGTGTTGGGCGGGCCGAGGAGAGCGACCTGAGCGGCTCCCTCCGGCCGAATGGTGGTCAGCGGTCCGCTGCGCGCTCCGCCCTTCTTCGGCCCGGCGAGCTCCTCGGTCAGTTCCTTGATCTTCTTCTTGATGTCCCCCTGCACGTGCTCGGTGCCTTTGTGCTTGGGGATCGTGCGAAGCATCTCTCGCAAGGCTGCCAGGCGGTCACGGGGCTCGCGAGCCGCCTTGTATTCGGCCTCCGCCTTCTTGTATTCCGGCGAGACGTTGGTGGGCACCGGTGCGATGAACCTTCGGCTGGGGTGTACCTCTGGGTACACCCCAGCCTAAGGAACGGTCAGACGATCAGGTGATCGGCCACTGCACCTCGGTCATGTATTCCGCCGGCTGCACCGTCTGCGGATCGTTGAGGTAGATCTCACGCGGCGGCCCGGCGAACTCGTGGCCGTGCTGCTGCACCCATTCGGTGATGGCGTGGTACGCCGGCCCGACCTGCTCGTACGGTCCGATGTGCATCGTCGATGCAACCGTCGCCGCCGGGAGCTGGGCGCCGTAGACATCGCCGCTGAGATCGACCTCGGCCGAGACCGGGATGCAGACCTCGATGTCCCCATCGGTCTGCTCGTCGATGACGTCGTGGTAGACGACGAAGGGGGCGCCGGCGGGACGGTGACCCGTCTGCACGACCGCACCGAAACCTGCCGGCAGGTCCTGGCCGATCGTGGCGAGGGTCGTGTGGATCCTGGTCGCCACGATCGGCGTCGCCGGGACATCCTTGACCGAGATGTCGTAGGGCATGATGTGTCCTTCCTGGGAGATGATGCGTTCGAGGTAGGCGAGCATGCGTGTCTGTTCCTCCAGCCGCCCGAGCAGTCGTTCCCGGTGCTGCACCAGGTGCTTCACCGCCAGTTCGGGGTCGGTCACCGACAGCAGCTCGGCGATGTCCTCGAGCGACATGTCGATGCTGCGCAGGATCCGAATCGTTTCGGCCTGACCCGCCTGTGACGTGCGGTAGTACCGGTACCCGGACGATGCGTCCACCTCCGCGGGCTCCAGCAAACCGATCTCCTGGTAGTGGCGCAGGGCCTTCACCGATAGGCGGGTCATGCGTGAGAACCGGCCGATGGGGACCAGATCGTTCATGCTCACAACCTCCTTTCCCGGTCAGCGTGATGCCTCCTCCAGGGGGAGAGTCAAGCGCTTTCCCAACGGCGGTCCTGGGCTCCGGACTCCGGGTCCCGGACCCCGGGTCCCGGTCTGCAGGGGGGTCGTCCCCCTCTATGACGAGCTCGCGGTCACTCGGTGACCGTTCGTTGCTGCGGCAGCGCCCTCCGTCTGTGAAACGCACCGAAGGCCCGTTCGCTGCGTTCACCCTGCCGCTCCTCGGGGGGTGCAGGGGGGTCGTCCCCCCTGCATGACGAAAAGGCCGCCGGCGAACCGGCGGCCCTTCGCAAGCATCCGCCCGCTGCGATCAGCCCTTGGATCGGGTGAAGGCGTCCTGGATCTCCAGGCCCATCTCTCCGGTCTGCGGGATGAACTCCAGATTGTCCGCCGCGATGCCGCCGGGGTAGATCCCCTCGTCTTCGAGGATCTCCGGCAGGATGAACGCCTCGGCCGCCGCATTGGGGCTGGCGTAGTACGTCCAGTTGGTCAGCTGTGCACCGTTCTCGGCGTCGAGGAGGAAGTTGATCATCGTGTGAGCCGAGCACGGGTGCTCGGCGGTCACCGGGATCGCCATCGTGTCGACCCAGCTCGTGCCGCCTTCCTCGGGGATGAAGTAGACGTAGTCGTCGGGGTTCTCCGCTTCGAAGAAGGCGGTGAAGAACCCGCCGCTCCACCCGTGGGCGATGTCGACCTCACCGGTGATCAGATCGTCGCCGAAGTTGATCGAGTCGTACTTGAGCACGTTCTCGTTGGCGGTCGACAGCACTTCTTCCGCTTCGCGGATCTTGTCCACGTCGTTGTCGGCGACGACCTGCTCCAGCGTGTAGCCGCGGTAGTGCAACGCCGCCAGCACCGTCTCGGGCGCGTCGTCGAGCAACGAGACGTTGTATTGCGTGGTCCACTCCGGAGCGAAGATCAGCTCCCACGATCGGGGGAAGTCCTCGCCGACCACCGCCGTGTTGACGGCGATGCCGGTGGTACCCCACTGGTATGGAAGATGGAATTTGCCCTCGGGATCGAACGGCAGGTTGAGGAAGTCAGGGTCGACGTTCACCCGGTTGGGGATCGCGTCCATGTTCAGCTCGACCAGCAGGCCTTCCTGGCGCATCGTGTCGACCATGTAGTCCGAGGGGACGACCAGGTCGTAGGCGGCAGCTCCCGCCTCCACCTGAGCCAGCATCTCCTCGTTCGACGCGTACTCGGTGTACTCGACGTTGATCCCGTATTGGGCTTCGAAGGCGTCGATCAGGTCAGGGTCGATGTATTCGGCCCAGTTGTAGAAGACCAGGTCGCCGTCCGTCGCGCCTGGCTCGCACCCGGACACGTCGACGGCGCTGTCATCTCCGCCACCGCAGGCAGTCACCACCAGCCCCATCAGGGCGACGACGGCTATCCATCGTCTCATCCTCTTCCTCCTCATCGGATGATCGAACTTGTCAGTCCCAGCTCACGATCGGGACGCTCGCCGCTGGAAGAGCAACGAGATCGCCACCAACGCGATAGATGCAAGCAGCATCACGGACGAAATGGCGTTGATGAGCGGGGAAACTCCGCGTCGCACCTGGCCGAAGACGTAAACCGGCAGCGTGTCGGCGCCCGGGCCTTTCACGAACGAGGTCACGACAACATCGTCGAGTGAGATGGTGAGCGCCAGCAGCGCCCCGCCGACCACCCCGGGCATGATCAGCGGCAGCGTGACCCGTCGGAAGGCCTGCCAGGCGCTGGCGTACAGATCGCGGGCCGCCTCCTCGAGGCGGCTGTCGAGCTGCCCGAGACGCGCGCGTACCACGACGGCCACGAACGAGATGCTGAAGGCGATGTGCGTCAAGGTCACGGAGGTGATCCCGAGCTGCAGCCGGGGACCGAGCGCCAGTTCGATGAGGTCGAAGGCCTGGGCGAAGAACAGCAGCATCATCACCGCCATCGTGACGTCCGGGATGATGATCGGGAGGTAGAGCAACCCGTCGAAGGTCCGTTGTCCCCGGAAGCGGTACCGCTCGATGGCCAGAGCGGCTGCGGTGCCGAGCACCGTCGACACGACCGTCGAGATGGCTGCCACGATCACGCTGTTGGTCAGCGCTTCGATCGCTTCCTCGTTGCGGAACATCTCGCCGTACCAGCGCGTCGACACCCCCTGGAAGACGGCCACGCGGTTGCCGTCGTTGAACGAGTAGATCACCAGCACCAGGATCGGCAGGTAGAGGAAGGCGTAGACCAGCCAGCTGTTGGCCGCCATCAGCCTGCGGGCCCGGGTGCCGATGATCGAGATCATGCTTCCCGCGCCCCGGTGCGCTGGCGGATGATCAGGGCGCCGAGCATGAGCGCCATCAGCACGATCGAGAGCGCCGCCCCGAAGGGCCAGTTGCGCGCCTGCTGGAACTGGCGCACGACGTACGAGCCCAACAGCAGCGTCTTGGCGCCGCCGAGGATCTCAGGCGTCACGTAGGCCCCGAAGCTCGGGATGAAGACCAGCAACGACCCGGCGATGATCCCGTTCTTGGTGAGCGGGAGGGTGACCTTGAGGAAGGCCGTCCTGGCGTCGGCGTACAGGTCGCGGGCCGCTTCGACCAGGCTCCAGTCCATGCGCTCGATCGATGCGTAGAGCGGCAAGATCATGAACGGCAGGAAGCCGTAGATGAGACCGATCATCACCGCCACCGGGGTGAACAAGAGGCGGACGGTGCCCAGCCCGAGCGATTCGGTGATGGCGGCGATGGGCCCGTCGGAGCCGAGGAGGAACCGCCAGGCATAGGTCCTGACCAGGAAGTTCGACCAGAACGGGATCATCACCAGCACGAGCAGCACGTTGCGGATGCGGGGCGGCCGGGTGGCGATGTAGTAGGCGAACGGATACGAGATGACCAGGCAGATGAGGGTGGTGAGGCCGGCGATCCAGGTCGACCGCCAGACGATCTCGACGACCAGTGGATCGAACAGCTTGACGTAGGAGTCGATGTTCCAGTCCGAGAGCCGGGTGGCGCCGGTCGCCGAGCGAGTGGCGAACGAGTAGACCGCCACGATGAGGAAGGGCACCGCGAAGAAGATGACCAGGTAGGCGTACGCCGGCAGGGAGGCGAGGAACCCGGCCCGGGACTTGGCTTTCTCGGCAGCCGCCTCCAGGGCGGGACCGGTGGCCGGCGTAGCCTCGATCGTCATCAGTCGGCGACCACCGACATCGCTGCCGGGTCCCAGGACACGATGGTCGTGTCACCAGCTGCGTAGGTCGCCCGGTCGGGGCGGTTCTCCTCCTTCACCTCGACGACGCCGGCCGGGGTGTCGACGTCGTAGTAGAAGACGTCGCCGTAATAGGTGCGGCGGATCACCCGGCCGCTCAACGCGTTGAGCCCGTCGAGCACGGCTTCGCCTGCCGGCCCGAGCGAGAGGCGCTCGGGACGCACCGCCACCGTGACGCCGGCGCCCGCCGGCTCCGACACGGCGCCTCTCACGCGGTGCCCGCCAGGCAGCTCCAGCGTCGAGCCATCCACCACCGTGGCGGGCAGCAGATTGATCTCGCCGATGAAGTCGGCCACGAAACGCGAGGTCGGGTGCTCGTAGATGTCCTCGGGGCTGCCGACTTGGAGCAGCCGGGCCTCGCTCATGACCCCGATGCGGTCGCTCATCGTGAGCGCCTCCTCCTGGTCGTGGGTCACGTAGATGAAGGTGATGCCGACTCGCTCCTGGAGTTCCTTGAGCTCGATCTGCATCGCCTGGCGCAGCTTGAGATCGAGGGCGCCGAGCGGCTCGTCGAGCAGCAACACCTGGGGCTCGTTGACCAGCGCCCGCGCCAGGGCCACGCGCTGCTGCATGCCTCCCGACAGCTCCGACGGCTTGGCATCTGCTCGGCGACCGAGCTGCACCATGTCGAGCGCACGGGTGACGCGCTGCTCGATGTCGGCGCCGGCCACCTTCTGCATGAGAAGACCGAATCCCACGTTGTCGGCCACCGTCATGTGCGGGAACAGTGCGTACGACTGGAACACCGTGTTGACGGGCCGCTTGTCGGGCGGTTCCAGACCCATTTCCGCGCCGTGGATCTGGATCGAGCCGGTGGTGGGGAACTCGAATCCGGCGATGAGCCGCAGGGTGGTCGTCTTGCCGCAGCCGCTCGGGCCGAGGAGGGAGAAGAACTCGCCGTCGGCGATGGCCAGGTCCAGGTCGGAGACCGCTACGACATCACCGAAATGCTTCGCCACACCGCTGAGCCGAACGGCGTCCGTCACCAGTCCTCCCTCACACGTGCGGGGAGTATCGCCGTGCGTGAGGGCCGCCGCAATCGGTCTCAGGAGCCGTGTACGAGCCTGCCGCCGACGAAGGTCGCCTCGACCTCGATCTCGCTGATCTTCTCCTCGGTGACCGGGTCCGACGAGGCAACGACGAGGTCCGCCTCGCGGCCCGCGGTGATGCTCCCCGACGCTCGCTCCCGATGCATCACGAACGCCGAGCCCGTCGTGAACGCAGTCAGCATCTCCAGTGGAGTGATCGCTTGCTCGGGCAGGAAGGGCTCGTCGGTGGTGGGCATGGTGCGGGTCACGGCCACGGCGATCTGGGCGAACACGTCGGCGGTCGACACCGCCCAGTCGGACCCGCCCACCAGGCGGGCGCCCGTGTCGAGCAGATCCCTGAAGGGGTATTGCCAGGCGGTGCGCTCGGCGCCGAGGCGGGGGGCGGTGAGATCGAGCATGGTCCGGTCGTTGCATGCCCACAGCGCTTGAGCGTTGGCGGCGACGCCGAGCGTGGCGAAGCGCGGCACATCGGCGGGGTCGATCACCTGGATGTGGGCGATGTGAGGGCGAACGTTGGCGGCATCTGCCGGGTTGCCGGCTTCGACGGCGTCGAGCGCCGAGCGAATCGCGGCGTCGCCGATCGCGTGGAAGTGGGGCTGGAGCCCGGCAGCCATGATCTTGGGCACGGCGTCCACAAGCACCTCATCGGGGATGAAGGCGATGCCCGTGTCGTCGGTGCCTTCGTACGGGGCGCTCATCGCGGCGGTGCCGTTCTCGCACACGCCGTCGACCATCAACTTGACGGATCCGGGGTGGTAGCGATCGCCTCGCTCTCCGCTCCGGGTCAGAAGCGCGTCCAGCTGCTCCAGTCCCTGGTCACGGTCCCACCAGAGTGCTCCCCGCACCGACCCGATCAGCCGGCCGGATGCGTCGAGCTCCAGGTAGGCGCGGTGCGTGCGATGACTCACCCAGGCGTCCTGCCACCCCGTGATGCCGAGCGAGAGCAGCATGGTCTGGGCGGCGAGCGTCGCTTCCACGTAGTCCTCGACTGTTGGCGCGGGTGCGTGCCGCTGGACGAGGTCGGCGGCGCCCTCCTGAAGGGTTCCGTTGGGTGTGCCGTCTGGATCCCGCTCGATGCGTCCATCGGGAGGATCAGGGGTCGAGGCGTCGATGCCGGCCAGCTCCAGCGCTCGGCTGTTGGCCCAGGCGGCATGTCCCTCGCTGCTCAGCAGGAACACCGGACGATCGGGCACCACGGCGTCGAGATGTTCGGCGCGGGCGATCCCGTTGGGAACCTGATCCATCGCCCAGCCGCCCCCGGTGATCCACGACCGGTCCGGATTCGCCACGGCATAGGCGGCGACCGCGGCGACGAACTCGTCCAGCGTTTCGAGGTGATGGAGGTCGCACGTGATCATCGCCATGCCGCCGAACGGCGGGTGAACGTGGCTGTCCTGGAACCCGGGCAGCAACGTGCGGCCGGCCAGGTCGTACGGCTCGCCAGCCGGAGGAGGACCGGTTCCGACGTCGACGATCTGCGGTCCGTCGACGAGCACCCAATCGGGCCTCGGCGTGTCGGCGTCCATGGTTCGGATGAGCCCGTTGGCGAAGACGATCGGCATGGCAGGAGCGTAGGGCGCGTCGCGACGGCATCGCCGACGCGACGAACCGGCCACGGGTGGCGGCCGGTTCGTTCAGTTCGTTGGTGCAGTTACGGCTGCGCCAGGTAGCCGAGTCCTTCGCCGCCGGGAGCCATGATCGTGAGGCGGTTGCCATCGATGGAGACCGTGAACGGCCCCTCGAGCACCGTGATGACCTGCGAGTCCTGCTGTGACAGTGCCTGCGGGCAGTCGCCGTCGGCGCCGAAGCTGGTGAACTGCACGGTGTCTCCGGTGATCACGTACTCACCGGCGACGGTCCGGCAGCCAGTGCTACCGGTGAAGGTCCCGTCAGCGGTCAGGTGGAGCGTGGCCTCCTCGGCGTCGGCGAAGGTGGAACTGGCCGCGTCGCCCTGGATGATCGTGTCGAGCATCCACGTGGTCCCGAGGAGCTCGGCCGCCGCCACCGGTTCGACCTGGGCGAATTCGAGCGTGACGTCGTCGCCCGCCAGCGTCAGCGTGGCGCCGGAGCGGGTGGCCGTGGCGACCCGGGTGAGGGCGCCCGTGAACGCTGCCTCCACCTCCATGACCTGCGGCTCGCACGCCATCTCGGTCTGGCCGACACCGCCGACGGCGAACCCGCCGTCGCTGAGGTCGACCTCACCGAAGTAGCTGTTGCAGGCTGCCCGGCCGGTGATCTGGTTGCCGTCGACGGTCATGGTGACCCGCCAGTCGGGGAGGAGCGTCAGCGGCGCCCCGTCGATGGTGGCGGAGGTGAGGACCCAGTCACCGTCGAGCGTCAACGGCTCGTCACCGTTGCCGGAGGCGCCGTCTTGCGGCGTGGGATCAGGGATCTGCTCGGCGTCGGTGCCGCATGCCGCGAGCACGAGCACGGCGGCGAGCAAGAGTGCGAAGGTGTTCATGCGGTGTCTCATTCTCCTTCGACGCCTCCCGGCGGGGGCGCGGTTCCCGTTCCTTAGGTTCGGCTGTACCTGCAGGTACACCGCAGCCGAATGTTCGCGGCACCGACCGGTGCATCACGGTGTTCGATGCGCTCGGCCAGTACCCAACTTTCCCGAGTTTTCGCGTTATATCGAAACCAGAGCCTAAGGAACGATCCACTCCTCCCAGAGGATGCCGTACCGGGCGGCGTCGACCCAGTCGTCGTACTTGCGGATCGATCGGCGCAGCACACCCTCGAGGACCATGCCCATCGACTCCACGAGAGCCCGTCCGGCGACGTTGTGAGCGAAGACCTCGGCCTCGATCTTGTGCATGTTCAGCTCGCCGAA
>JBPEXB010000247.1:0-1838 GCA_052032125.1 Acidimicrobiia bacterium | reverse complement strand
GAGGACCTCGACACCGACATCGGCGGCGTGCAGAGCGCCATCGCCCTCTACTCGCTGGTCATGGCGTCGTTCCTGCTGACCGGAGCGAAGCTCGGCGACATCCTGGGACGTCGTCGTGCGTTCGCCGGCGGCCTCGTCCTCTACGGCATCGGCTCGGCCGGCACCGCCCTCAGCGTCGACCTGACGACGCTCATCATCTTCTGGTCGGTGATCGAGGGCCTCGGCGCCGCGCTCCTCTTCCCGACGGTGCAGGCGCTGGTCCGCACGCACTTCGACGGTCTCCAACGGGCGAAGCTCTACGCACTCATCGGCTCCACCGTCGGCGCCGGCGCCGCCGTGGGCCCGGTCGTCGGCGGCGTGCTCACGACGCTGCTCTCGTGGCGGGTTGCGTTCGTCCTCGAGGTGGTGGTCGTGCTCATCGCCCTCGTGCAGATCCGCCACGTGCCGACTCGCATGGCCGGTGTCGAACGACCTCGGTTCGACCCCGTCGGCTCGCTGCTCTCGGTGGTGGGGTTCGGATCGGTGATCATCGGGATCCTCGCCGGATCTCGTTCCGGCCAGGGCGTGATCTGGCCGCTGCTCGGCGCCGGTCTCGTGCTCGTCGCCCTGCTGGTCGTCTGGGTGCGTCGCCGGGAGCGTCGGGGCGGTACGCCGGTCTTCCGCGCCAGCCTCCTCACGATCAGCGACTTCCGCGCCGGGGTGCTGCTCACGCTCCTCCAGCAGTTCGTCATCGGCGGGTTCCTGCTGATCACGCCGATCTTCGTGCAGTTGGTGCTCGAGTACTCCGCCCTGCAATCCGGTCTCGTGATCCTCCCGCTGTCGTTGTCGATGTTCGTGACGTCGAACCAGGTACCGCGCATCCAGGACCGCTTCCGGTCCCGTTCGCTCCTCCAGTTCGGCATCGTCCTCATGGTGTGCGGCATCGCCGGCGTGTGGTTCGCGATCCGCCCACGTACTGGCGCCCTGCCCCTCGTGCCGGGCCTGTTCCTGATCGGCGTCGGGCTCGGCTTCGCCATCTCGCAGCTCAACAACCTGATCCTGTCGGCCGTCTCCGTGGACGAGGCCTCCGAGGCCGGCGGCATCAACACGACGGCGTCACAGTTCGGCGTGTCGCTCGGGACCGCACTCGCCGGGACGGTGATGTTGCTCGGCTTCACGAACAACTTCTCGGCCCGGGCCGACGAGTCCAAGATCCTGACCCCGGTCGAACGCGAGACCGTGGCCGAGGCCCTCGAGGAGGACGCCCGGATCATCTCCAACACCGAGCTGCGGGAGTTGCTCGAGGAGAACCCGTCCGACCCCGCCTACCGACGAGAATTGTTGCGCATCAACACCGAGGCCAGACCCGACGCGTTGCGGCTGGCGCTACTCGGCCCGCTGGTCGCGGGATTCATCGGCCTCGCGGTCTCGACCCGGCTCCCGGAGGACCCGGCCGACGACAGCGATCGTGAACTGCCGAGCGCCTGACGGCGTCCGGATGGGTGAGGTCAGGTGCCGAAGCCGGCGAGCACCAGGCCGATGACCGCCAGACCGACGACGACCCGGTAACCGACGAACGGCGTGAACGTGCGGGTCTGGACGAAGCGGATCGTGCCCCAGACGGCGGCGTAGCCGGTGAGTGCCGACGTGAGCATCCCGACGACGAAGGGCATGCGGAAGTCGGCGGGGATGCCGCCCTCACCGAGCACGTCGACGAACTTGTAGGCGCCGGCACCGGCGATGATCGGGAGGCTCATCAGGAACGACAGCCGAGCGGCGGCGACACGGTCGAACTTGAGCGCCCGGGCCACGGTGATCGTGACGCCGGAGCGAGAGACGCCGGGCTGGAGTGCCGCCGC
>JBPEXB010000246.1:0-3226 GCA_052032125.1 Acidimicrobiia bacterium | reverse complement strand
GGGTTGTCGATCGACAACCTGCTGTCGGCCGATGTCGTGCTCGCCGACGGCCGCCAGGTCACGGCCAGCGACTACGCGCACGAGGACCTCTTCTGGGCGCTGCGAGGCGGCGGCGGCAACTTCGGGGTCGTCACGAGCTTCGAGTTCCAGCTCCATGAGGTCGGCGACGTCGTGGGCGGCCCGATCTTCTTCGAGGCCGGCGATGCGGCGGGGGTGCTGGAGTGCTACCGCGACTACATGGCCGGTGCTCCCGAGCAACTCGGGTGCTTCTTCGGCTGGCAGATCGCCCCGCCATTGCCCTTCATCCCCGAGGACCGGGTGGGCGAGCTGTTCTGCGTGCTGGTCGCCTGCTGGAACGGTCCCCACGACGAGGCGGACCAGGTCCTGGAGCCGCTGCGAGGCGCCGGGACGATCATGGCGGATGCCGTGGACGTGGTGCCGTTCCCGGCCCTCAACAGCGCCTTCGACGACATGGTCCCGAAGGGCATGCAGCACTACTGGAAGGCTGACTTCATCGCCGAGCTGACCGACGAGGCGATCGCCGCCCACGTCGAGCACGGCATGAAGACCCCCCACGTGAGCTCGAGCATGCACCTGCACGCCATCAACGGCGCCGCCCAGCGGGTGGGTGCCGACGAGACGGCGTTCGGGCACCGCGACAAGAGCTTCGCACCGGTGATCGTGGGCATCTGGGACGACCCGGCCGACACCGAGGCCAACATCAGATGGGTGCGGGACTACTACGACGCCATCCATCCCCACTCGGGCAGCGAGGGCGGCTACGTGAACTTCATGTCCGACGACGACGACCACCGGGCGCCCGCCAACTACGGCGTCAACTACGAGCGTCTCGCAACGGTGAAGGCGACGTACGACCCGGACAACCTGTTCCACATCAACCAGAACATCGTCCCGGCGGGCACCGCCTGATCGGTCAGGGGCTCTCGAGCACCTCGACAGGGCGCGATCGGAGCCCGGCGACGACGGCCAGGCCGACGACGCCGACGACGAGGTGCACGCGAGCCATCGCCGGGTTGGTGCCCAGCACGGTGATGCCGCTCGACCAGCCGAGCGCACCGAGGAGCGCGTAGACGGCGGCACCGGCCAGGCCTGCCGCGCGAGGCTGCAGCCCGTACGCCGCCCGGGCCAAGACCAGCCCGAGGAGCAGCTGCAGGACACCGAGCAGCGGATTCATGGCGAACCCGAGCACGCTCTCGCCCCGGTCGGTCGCCAGCTGGTCGAACCCGGTGACCCCGAATCCCAGCAGGGCCAGGGCCAGGGACACCACGCCCAGCGTTGCCGCCGCCGTCCGCACGGGTCGGCGGTCGGTTGGAGCCTCCTGCGGCGCCGGGTGGATCTCGAAGCGGCGGAACAGCCTGACCACCGGGACCATGATCACGGCCAGGACCACCAGCCACACGGGTCGGGTGGCCCACCATGCCGTCGAGCCGGTTGGCTGGTCGGGGACCCCGAGCGCCACCAGCACGGCGGCGCCGACGGCGATCACGGTCACGTGCCACAGGTACAGCGTGAGGGCAACGCGGTTCAGTGCCGTCACCGCCCGGGGCACGGCCGGTGTCACGATCATGGGCCGGGCCATCAGCGCCAGCCCGATCAACCACACGGTCAGCGCCACCAGCGCCAGGCTGGGCGGGTCGGTGTTCCAGCGTTCCTCACCGGGCACGCCGATCATGCTCACCGGGTAGTTCGCGGCGGTCACCAGCACGACCAGCCCGGCGAGCCCGATCGCCGCGGTCGCCGCCGCGACTCGGCCTCGCACGCGCTCCCAACCACCTCCGGCGTGGATGATCCCGAGCTGGTGGGGGAGCAGCCACACGAAGGCGTAGTTGAGCACCCCGACCTCCTCGACGCCGGCGCCGTGCACGACCACATCCACCACCGCAGCACCCACCACCAGCGCCGCCACGACCCGCCACCCGTGCCGGCGGTCGAGTCGCACCATCGCCGGGGCCAGGGCGATGACGGCCACGTAGAGCCCGAGGAACCAGAACGGCAGGGCGGCCACGTCGGCAGCCAGCTCGACCTCGGTCCATCCGGCCGCGTCCGCCACCACGCTCAGCACGACCCACACGGCGATGAACACGACGGTCGGCCGCATGAGCCGGACCAGTCGAGTGCGGAGGAACGCCAGGTAGTCGCCCTCGTGGCGGGCCAGGCTGCGGGCGTTGGCGAACCCGCCAACGAAGAACAGCAGAGGCATCACCTGCAGCAGCCAGGTGACGGGATGCGCAGCCGGGATCACAGAGAGGGCGTTCTCCCACGCCAGGGCATCGCCGTCTCGGAACACGGACGTGGTGAGCCAGTGGCCGACCACCACGATCGAGACCGCGACGACTCGAACCGTGTCGATGAAGGGATCGCGCTGCTGCTTCGGCATACAGGAGCCATTCTCCCGAGCGGGTACCGGGCGTGACGAGCTCACCGTACCTGATATCAAATACGCTAATATAGCGCATATGATCTATGACACGCTCAGGGCGGCCCGACGAGCTCGCGGCATGACCCTCGCCGAGCTGTCGGCGAGAACTGGCATCGCGCAGCCGAATCTGTCGAGGCTCGAACGAGGCAAGGTCGACGCCCGCCTGTCGACCATCGTGACCGTCGCAGACGCCTTGGGTCTCGAGTTGGCGCTGAGCGATCGTCCCACCCTGACGATCGACGACGTGCGGGGACGGATGGCCGAGGGGCGCCGTCGCCTCGCCCGTCGTGGTCTCGACGATCGACAGGTAGACCGTCGCCTGGAGTGGAAGCGGAGGCGGGGCATCGACACAGCGGTCGAAGAGCGGCTTCTGCGATGAACGCTGGGGACCTCCTCGACCAAGCTTTGGACGCCGAACCCGACAGCGCCGAGCGCATCCTCTATGCCGCCGCCGCCTTCAACACGTTGACCAGCAGTCGCTTGGTGCTCGTCGGGGGAGCGGCCCAGGTGACGCACACGGGCGTGGGCCGGCTCACCGACATCGATGTGGTGGGCGTGCTCCGCGAAGAGGACGTCACGGCCATCACCGAAGCAGGCTTCGAGCGGGTCGGCCGCCACTGGGTCTACGAAGATGCCCGGGGCAGCATCGCGGTCGAGATCCCAGACAGCACCCTCGCCGGTGAACTCGCACCAGAGATGGTGGACGTCGAGGGCGTGATGGTGCGAGTCATCTCGCTCGAGGACCTCATGATGGATCGTCTGATGCAGGCCACCGACGGGACCGAC
>JBPEXB010000245.1:0-3722 GCA_052032125.1 Acidimicrobiia bacterium | reverse complement strand
CCGTTCGGCGGCGTGAAGCAGTCGGGCATGGGCCGCGACCAGGGCCTCGCCGCCCTCGACCACTACTCCGAACTCAAGACCGTCTACATCGAGAACGACTGACCGACGCCCGACGCGGCTCGGGCTGAGTAGGGTCGACCGGACAGAAGACCGAGGTGGAGGAGACCCGCGTGGCGGACGGATCGGGCCGAGGTCGAGTGATGTGGCGCGGGTTCCTTGCTGCTGTCTCGATCTACTCAGTGCTGGCGATGGCGCCCACGGGTGCCAACGCCTCATCGACGACGCCGGAGGAGTCGTCGAGCAGTGGGCGCTTGCAGCCCCCATCGCCCCTCGACCGGGAGCGGGGAGCGGTGTCGGCGCCGACGACCGAACCTGCGCGACCGTCCAGTGGAGCGTCCCGTGCCGTGGTCGAAGCCGCTTCGGAGGCTTCCGGTTCGTGGATCGACACGACAGATCGGGCTGCGGTCGTCGCCGCCTTCCACGACGAGTTCGGGCGCAATGACCCAGCGACGCGGTGGACGGGAGATCGGGCCACCTGTGACCCGGGAACCGTCTCGGCGGAGCTCCGGGACGCAATGATCAGCCGAGTCAACTGGTATCGGGCAATGGCCGGCGTGGGTGGGCCGGTCGTCGAGGATGCATCGCTCTCGGAACGGAGCCAAGCGGCTGCACTCAGCCTGGGGTCCGAACTCTCGTATCCGACCGCAGACCCCTCGACGTGGGGCTGCGCCACCCCGGAGTCGATCGAGGGTGTCGAGAACAGCATCACCTTCTGGGGTGCCGAGGGTCTGGAATCCGTCGACTGGTTCTTCAATCCGGACGGAAATCGTGACACCGATGATGCGACGTCGAGTCGACGCTGGCTGCTCGAACCGTCGCAGACTCGTATGGGAATCGGCAGCGTCCCGTACAACGGCGACACCGTCCCTGCGGCGGCGATCTGGGTCAACGAGGCAGCCGAATCGAGCACCGAATCGGCTCCGGTTCGAAACACCGACCGCATCTGGTCGTGGCCACCCGAGGGCTATGTCCCTGCGAGCGCACTGTCGTCGTGGTGGACGGTGCAGACAGACGATCCTGAGTACGACTTCACGCATGCAGATGTGGACCTGCACTTCCTGGGCGTCGAGGGGGCAGGTAGCTACACGTCACCGAGCCTCGTCGTACATCCGGACGGATCCGGTTTCTCCTTCCGACCGTTGATCCCGAAGGGTGGCGAGCCGGACATGCTCGTCGAGATCACCGTGAGTGGAGTCCGCAAGGGCGACGAGCAGTACTACAAGCGATTCCGTACGACGGTGATCCGTGACACCCAGTACGAGCCGGTCAACCCGTGCCGCATCGCGGACACGCGCAGCTACGGGCCGATTCCACCGAACGTCCGCGTTGCATTCGACGTCGCCGGTACCAGTGCGTTCTTCGGTCTTCAGGGCGGCGTGGACGGAGGTTGCAGGATTCCACGATCTGCGTCGGCAGTCGTCGCGTCGATCACCGCCGTGAAGCCGGCTGCGCAGGGCTTTGCGCGCGTCTGGCCGTGGGACGAGCGCCCCGGCAAGGCGACGGTGGTCAACTACTCACCTGGCCGGAGTACGACCAACACCTTCACGATGCCCGTCGGATCCGGGATCTATCTCGAGGCGTTCCGCGGGAATTCGGACTTCGTCATCGATGTACAGGGGTTCTACGCCGCGCGGCCCGACGGCGCTTCGTTCGTGCCACTTCGACCGTGTCGTGTGGTCGACACGCGCTCTTCTCACGCCAAGGGGCGCCTTCGTGCAAACGAGCAGCGCTCCTTCCAGGTCGCAGGCAGCGGATCCGCGATTGCGTCACAGGGCGGCAGATCCGGTGGCTGTGGTGTGCCGGACGACGCCACCGCCGTGTCCGCATCCGTGAGTGCGGTCGCACCCACCGGTGCCTTCGGCTATCTCCGAGCGTGGCCCAGCGGCGGGCCGGTACCGAACGCCACTGTCCTGAACTACACGGGCGGTGCGAGTACGACGAACACCGGCGTCATCCCCCTCGGGGCGAGCGCCCCCGGCGCGATCGATGTCCGCAACTACGCCGGGAGCACCGATGTCGTCATCGATGTGCAGGGCTACTACACGGTCGGAGACGGAGGCCTGGCCTACGTCGTTCTCCCGTCCTGCCGCATGGTCGACACCCGGGAGAGCGGCCCTCCGAGCCGGCTCGGTCCGAACGAAGAGTATGGCTTCGCGCTCCACATCACCCCGGACCGGTGCCAGCTGCCGCAGACCATGCCGGCCTTCGAAGCAACGGTGACCGCAGTGGCCTGGCACAACTCGCCTTCCGGCTATGCGAGGTTGTGGCCCTATCGCGATCCGATGCCGAACGCGACCTTCCTCAACTACCAGGGCCGGTCGGCAGCCAGTACGAACTCTGGTGCCCTCACCGTCCTCCCGGATGACTTCCGGGCGGCACTGTCGGTGCGCAACTACGGGGGTGAAGCCGACTACATCATCGACTCCACCGGCTACTACTTCCCAGCGCCGACCGGTACGTAGCGTCGCTCCCATGCGCATCGTGTCCCTCCTGCCGTCGGCCACCGAGATCCTGTTCGACCTCGGGGTCGGCGATCGGGTCGTCGGCGTCACCTTCGAGTGCGACTTCCCCGACGAGGCGCGGACCAAGCGGATCGTCTCGACCTCGGCACTGCCCGAAGGCCTGACTCCGGCCGAGATCGATGTGGTCGTGAAGGAGCGGATGGCGGCGGGGGAGGACCTCTACCGGCTCGATGCCGGCGCGTTCTCCGAGATCGACCCGACGCTCGTCGTCACCCAGGACCTCTGCGCGGTGTGCGCCGTCGATGTGAGCGAGGTCGACGATGCGCTCACGCACCTCGGCTGCTCGGCACAGGTGCTGACCCTCGACCCGATGTCGCTCGACGAGGTCGTCGACTCGGTCCGACTCGCCGGCGAGGCAACGGGGACGGAGGCCCGTGCCACCGAGATCGTGGACGGTCTCCGCTCGCGGCTCACGGCGCTGCGCGCCTCGGTCGACGGCGCACCCCGCCGCCCGACGCTCGTGCTCGAGTGGACCGACCCGGCGTTCTGCGCCGGCCACTGGGTCCCCGACCTCGTCGACGCCGCCGGCGGCACCACCGTCCTCGGCCGACCGGGCGAACACTCCGTCGGCGTCGACTGGTCCGAGATCCGTGACGCACCGGCCGAGGTCGTGCTCGTCGCGCCATGCGGCTTCCGCCTCGACGGCGCCGCCGAACTCGCGCAGCAGGTCGTCGACGCCGGCAACGTCCCCGCCGACGCCGAGGTGTGGGCGCTCGACGCCGATGCCCACGTCGTGCGCCCCGGCCCCAGGGTCGTCGAGGGCGCCGAGATCATGGCCCGAGTCCTCCACCCCGACCGCTGCGGCCCACCCGACCCCACCCACGCCCGCCGCATCCGCTGACCCCGCACCAAATCGTTCTGGTCGCGCGATCCGCCGTTTGGCGTCCCGATCGCGCGACCAGAACGGCCACCCACCACTTCTGGTCACATGATCTGCCACGTGGCGTCCCGATCGCGCGACCAGAACGAGACGGGTGGAACGAGACACGGTGGGGGATTGCGGTCAGGATGTGGCCGCAGAGGGTGGGAGAGTGGAGGGGTGAGCGACCCGACGGCCCGGACCCTGCGACTGCTGTCGCTGCTGCAGACCCACAAGTTCTGGCCCGGCACCGAACTGTCGGAGCGGCTCGAGGTGAGCCC
>JBPEXB010000244.1:0-12944 GCA_052032125.1 Acidimicrobiia bacterium | reverse complement strand
GGACCGAGTACTCAGTACCCGTCCTTAGCGGGTCGGGGTAGCAGCCGACAGGTAGGGGATGATCCTCGTGCATCGCCTGCGGGGCGAGCCCATGTTCATCAACTGCGATCTCATCGAGAGCATCGAGTCCACCCCGGACACGATCGTGACGATGGTCGACGGCCGCCGCATGGTCGTGAGCGAGGATCCCGAAGAGGTGATCGACCGGATCATCGGGCATCGAGCCGCGATGCTGGCCGCCTCGGCGTCGTTCCGCTCCGGGGAACGGCCGCAGCTGCGCCTGGTGGAGGGCTCGCAGGAAGAGGGCGAGGACGGCTGAGCCGCCTACAGGTTCGTGATCGTCATCCCGGGGGCGATGTCGGCGTCGGCCTCCATGGCCCGCAGCATTTGATCGGCCGGCGTGTCCGCCGAGACCCCGAACACCACCCGCTCCGGCAGGATCTGCGCCAGCAGCAGCCCTCGCCGGACCCGGCCGGCGACCACGTCGAAGTTCTCTTCCGTCAAGCCGGGCAGCACCGCTCCCAGCACCCACTCGTCCCACGAGGCGACCCGGTCCACGTCCCGCAGGGCGGCCTGCAGCAGGGCCGCCACGTGGGGACCGTCGACGGCTGCCGGCAGCAGCACCAGCATGACGGTGAACGGCTCCCCTTCCCGCTCCAGCCACCGCCGTCGCTCCTCGATGGCGTCGACCATGCCGTTGCGATTGGCCAGACCGGTGCGCGGGTCGATCGAACCGCTCACGTCGAGCGACAGCTGCAGCGCCCGCACTTCCTCCTCCAGCTCGGAGATCCGCCGCAGCGCATCGGCCAGCGCCGGGTCGCTCGACTGGGCACTCTTCTGGGGAATCGGCTCCCGTGCCATGGGGTGAATCTAGGCCAGCGGCCGAGATCGGTCCTTAGCAAGGCCCGGATGCGGCCGACGGTCGCGACGTGACCGGCCTGCAGGTTTCGGCAAGCGAGCTCAAGAATCTCATCAAGGTTCTCTCCGTGGAGCGGAACCTGCTCGAGTACGTCCTCTACCGCCTCGTCGCCGCCAAACTCGTGCTGGCGACCAACGACCAGCGCTACGTGATGCAGTCGCTGGTGGAGGTCGAAGATGCCGTGGATCGCCTGCGAGCCGTGGCCTATCGCCGCGAACAGACCATGCAGGACCTGGTCGCCGGATCGGGGAGCGACGTCCCGATCACCATCTCGACGCTCTCTGAGATCGCCCCCACCGCCGAGCGCTACATGCTGTCGGAGCTGCAGGCCGACTACGTGCGCCTCGCCCACCAGATCGCCCAGGTCTCGGCCGAGAATCGCCGCCTGGCGGACCTCTCTCTCGGGCCCACGGCCGAGCTTCTTAAGCAGTTCTCGGGCATGCCGACAGGGGTCATGTACGACGGAGGTGGGACCACGACCAGTGATCGTCCCGACCCCGTCCGTATCGACGAGGTGATCTGAGTGGCCAACCACTCGATCCATACGAGGAGCAGAGCCTGATGGTGGACTTTTCAGCTCTCCACATCGCCTTGTCCGCTGTGCGGGCGGCGCGGGTGGGGCTGGACACGACGTCACACAACGTCGCCAACTCGTCCACGCCCGGCTACACCCGCCAGCGGGTCACCCTGGCCTCGTCCTTCTCACGTCCGGTGCCCGGCGGCCTGGTCGGCACCGGAGTGACGATCACCGACATCGACCGGGTGCGGGACCAGATGGCCGATGTTCGCTTCCGCTCCGGGGCGGCGACGCTGGCCGGGCTGGAGGTCCGCTCCGAGCTGCTGCAGACCGCCGAGATGGCGCTCGGCGAGCCGGATCACGGCGTGTCGGCATCGCTCTCGAGCCTGTGGGACTCGTTCGACAGCCTGGTCCTCGCCCCCAACGACACCGCCACCCGGATCACCGTCATGTCGGAGCTCGACCGGACGGCGACGTCGATCCGCGACCTCTCGACCTCGCTCACCAACCTCGAGGGCGTGACGCGGGAGTCGTTGATCGAGGTAGCCGACGGGGTGAACGTACGCCTCGCCGAGGTCGCCCGGCTCAACCAGGCGATCACCAGCACCAACATCACCCAGCCGGACCTGATGGACCAGCGCGACCTGCTCCTCGACGAGCTGTCGAGCATGATCGGGGTCAACGTCATCCCCCAGGACAACGGGGCGGTCCGCGTGACCCTCAACGGCATCGGGCTGGTCTCCGGCAACCAGGCGGACACGTTGAGCGTCGATCCCAGCACCGGGGCGATCTCGACGTCGGCCGGCTTGTCCCTGACGCCGGGCGGCGAAGCGGCCGGGTTGCAGGAGTTCCTGACCAGCGACCTGACCACCTTCCGCTCCCAGCTCGACGCGCTGGCCATCGACCTGCACGACGCCGTCAACGCCACCAACGCCGGCGGATTCTCCCCGAACGGCCCGGGCGGCGATCTGCTGACCTACGACCCCACGAACCCCAGCGGCACCCTCGACCTGGCGACCAGCGATCCCGACGACATCGCCACCGCCTCGACCGCAGGCCCGCCTTTCCCCGAGCTCGATGCCACCAACGCCGAGGCGCTGGCCGCCCTCCGCACGGCACTGTCGGCCAACGGCGGCACCCAGACCATGGACGGCGCCTTTCGCGAGATCGTGACCGAGGTGGGCGCACGCTCCGCCGCCGTCCAGGCGAGTGCCGGCAGCGCCGACCACCTCCAGACATCGGTGGAAGCCGATCGCGAGTCGCTCCACGGTGTGTCGCTCGACGAGGAGATGGTGGCCCTCATGGAGTACCAGCGCATGTACGAGGCGGCGTCGCGGGTCATCACCGCCGTCGACGAGGCGCTCGACGTGCTCGTGAACCGCACCGGGGTGGTGGGCCGATGACCATCCGTGTCACGCAGAACCTGCTGGCTGCCCGGGCTCGTACCAACCTCGCCCAGCGCCTCCAGGCGTTCCACGACGCTCAGAACCGACTGGCCAGCGGACGCCGGATGCAGCGCCCCAGCGACGACGTGGCAGGCATGTCACGAGCCCTCCACACCAGGGCGGCGCTGGCCGCCCGCGAGCAGGAGCGCCTGCACGCCGAGGACGCCGAGCGGCTCATCAACCTGGCGGACGGCAAGCTGCAGGGCGTCGTGGCCAAGCTGCAGCGAGCCCGCGAGCTGACCATCCAGGCGGCCAACCCTTCGTCGTCACCCGACCGGGCAGCCATCGCCGCCGAGCTCGCCGAGATCCAGGACGAGATCCTGTCGCTCGCCAACACGACCACCGACGGGCGCCGCTTGTTCGGCGGCCACACGACCGGGCCGGCGGTGACCAACGTGGCCGGCACCTGGACCTACACCGGCGACGCCGGGCAGACCAACCGGCGCCTGGCAGTCGACAACACGGTCACCGTCAACGTCCTCGCGGACGACGTGTTCGGCTTCAGCGGCGGTTCGGACGTCTTCACGGCGCTCGACACGCTCATCGCCGACATCAACGCCGACGACGTCGCCGGGATGGAGGCGGGCATCGCCAACATCGACGGCGCCCTCGACGACGTGCTGGCCGGCCTGGGCACCCTGGGTGCGACCGGCTCGCGGGTGGCGGCCGCACAGGCCGATCAGGCTCAGGACATCTCGGTGCTGCAGATCGAGCTCTCCAACGTCGAGGACGTCGACTTCGCCGAGGCCGCCATGGAGGTGCAGCTCCAGGAGGTCGCCTACCAGGCGGCGCTGCAGGCGGCCTCACGATCCTTCCAGCCCTCGCTCATGGACTTCATGCGCTAGGCGCCGCCATGATCCCGAGACGGACCCAGCGCTGCGGCGCACCCCAGACGAGGAGACCAGGACGTCCTGTCGCCCTCGCTACCCTGCACCCCACGAGGAGGTTTCGTGTCCACCACCGCTCCGCCTGACAGCGCCGTCCTCGAGTTCGCCGACGGCATCCCGGGGTTCCCCGAGCACCGACGGTTCCAGCTCGTCGACTTCGCCGCCGACTCGGCGTTCCAGTTGCTGCAGAGCGTGGACGACGCCGACATGGCCATGATCGTGTGCAACCCGTGGATCTTCTTCCCGGACTATGCCCCCGAGCTGAGCGACGCCGACGGCGAAGCCCTCGGTATCACCCGGCCCGAGGACGCCATCGTCTTCTGCCCCGTCACCATCGAGGCGCCCGACAAGGCCTTCGTCAACCTGCTCGGCCCGTTCATCGTGAATGCCGGCACCCACCAGGGCCGCCAGATCGTGCTCGTCGACTCCGACTACGAGGTGCGGACGGCCCTGCCGCTCGCAGCGAGCTGATGCTCGTCCTGTCTCGCCGCGAGGGCGAGTCGATCGTCATCGGCAACGACATCGTCGTCACGGTGCTCGAGGTCAGGGGCGGCCAGGTGCGGATCGGGGTGAGCGCCCCTCGATCGCTCCAGGTGCATCGCGAAGAGATCTTCCAGGAAGTCAGCGCCGCCAACCGCGAGGCGGCCGCGTCGCCCAACGAGCAGCGGGAGCGGGTGGCCGGTATCGGCGAGCGGGTGGCCGAGCCTGCCCCGTCCGACCGCGGCAGCGTCTAGCGAGGCCGGTAGGCCTCCGCCGCCCCGGTGCACTCGGAGCGAGCCCGATCGACCTCGGCGACGGCGTCGTGGAGGCGCTGGCGGGCCATGGCGAGCTGCTGGCGCTCTCCGTCGCCGGCGTGTGACTCAAGCTCCTGCATGGTCGGCAGGTCGTCACCCGCCACCGACAGCAGCGCCAGATCCCGGTGGACGGCGGCTCGCATGAGCTGGTCGTGCACCGCATCGACGTCCGAGGCAGCCGTGCACACCATGCCGTGCCGCTTGGAGCGCAGGACGTTGGTCAGCCCGTCGAGGCGGTAGGCAAGAATCTCGAGCAGGCTCGCCTCGTGGTCCATCCAGGCGATCACGGCGGACAGCCCGTCGAGATGCGTGGGCGAGGTGGTCATCAGGCGGCGTCCTTCGGATCGTCCCACGGCAAGGGCAAGGAGGTGCGCTCCGGACGATCCGGCGCAGCGAGCACCGGGTCGACGAGGCTCGGCGGCAGGATCAGCGGCCCGCCCGCGACGACCTCGAACAGGTGGCGGGCGGTGCGCAGCGCCGTCGCGAACTCGTCGTCCGGCGAGGCGGATCGCCCCTGCGTGTCGGTGTGTTTGCGTCGATCCACACCCTTCCCGTCGGCCCCTCGAAGATTCCCATAAGTCGATTCAAGGTCGCCGGTTGGGGGACCGATAACCACTGTGCGCAGTCAAATGTGCACAGAACGTCAAGGGGGAAACATGGCGCAGCATGACGCTGCTGAGCGGCTCGTCGTCGAGCATCTTGCGCTGGTCCAGCACATCGTCACGAGCCTGTCGGCCCGGTATCCGCGCCATGTGGACCGCAACGATCTCTGGAACGCCGGCGCTCTCGGTCTGGTCGAGGCATCGAAGCGCTACGACGAGACGGTCGGCATTCCTTTCGCCCGCTACGCCGCCATTCGCGTGCGGGGCGCCATCATCGATTCCACTCGCTCCCGCGACTGGGCGACCCGGGCGGTGCGCCGCGACCTGCGCGCCATCCACGCCGCCGAAGAGGACCTGCGTGTGCGAGGCATCACCCCGGACGACGAGGCCGTCGCCAAGGCGCTCGACATGAGCATCGACGATCTCCGCAAGCGTCGCGGCGAGGAAGTGGCCAGCACGCTGCTCTACCTGGACCACGAGACCGACGAGCCCGGCACCACGCTCCGTGACACCGTCGTGGACCAGACCGCCGGCACCCGTCCCGACACGGCCCTCGAGCGCCGCGAGCTGCTCGGCACCCTGTTCCAGGCGGTCGAGCACCTCCCGCCTGCTCAGCGCGAGGTCGTGGCTCGCTATTACATCGAGGGCGACCTGATGCAGGACATCGCCGCCGACATGGGAGTCACCGAGGCACGGGTCTCGCAGATTCGCAGCGAGGCGCTCGCCTCGATGCGGTCGTACTTCTCCACGCTGTACGAAGAGGTCGATGTCAGCGATGCCGCCGCAGCGCCCGGCAAGCGGGCACGGGCTCGCTACCTCGAGGCGATGGACGAGGCGACCTGGCGCTCCCGACTCGATGCGGCGGACTCTCGAGTCGCCATCTGATGCCATCGCCCCGAGCCTCCCTCGGGTCGATCTCGAGCCCGGCCGAACTCGATCTCTGGCGCCTCGCCTCGGATCCGGATCCGGACGTCCACGCCGTCAGCTCGACGCTGGCCACCATCCCGGAACTGGCCACCGCCACCATTCGCTTCGCCAACTCGGCCTACGTCGGCACGGCCTATCCCGTGGGCACGGTCCTGCAGGCGGTCGTGCGGGTCGGGTGCCGCACCGTCGCCTCCTTGGCAGCCGCCGCCACCGGCCGCAGCATCATGGCCTCGTTCGGGGACGACGACAGCTGGACCCGGGCCCTCGTCGTGAGCCGGGGCGCCAAGACCATCGGACGCCTCGCCGGCCTCGGCCACGAGGCGTCCGAGCAGGCCTTCGTCGCCGGCCTGTTCGTCGACTTCGGATCGACCATCCTCGCCAAGCGTGACAGCGCCTACCGCAACTGGCGGGCCTCGATGGTGAAGAGCCGTACCAAGCCTGAGGCGTTGCTGGAGCGGGAGCGCGAGATCTACGGAGCTGACCACGCCATGCTCGCCGGCCAGCTGCTCGAGGAGTGGAACTTCCCACCGGTGATCTCGACGGCCGTCGCCATGCACCACGGGCCGATCAACGACCTCGAGAAGGTGCTGCAGGCGAGCCTGTCGATCATCCCCGACGAGACGCACCTCGAGTCGTGCGTCGACATCCCGCTCGAGAAGGCACTGGGCGCCCTCGACCTGTCCGAGCACGCCGAGTTCGTGCGGCGCGAAGCGGCCCTCTTCGCCGACAGCGCCGCCGCCGCCTTCCTGCGCTGATGGTGCGGACCATCGCCGCGCTGGCCCACGCCTGGGCGCCCTATTTCGTCTCGGCGGGCTGGCTCCGCCGCTCGACCGCCAGGCGCCGGTAGCCGGAATCCGGGTCCCGGATCCCGGACCCCTTAGGTGCTCGCAGGCCGTCCCGACTGGTCAGGTGACGGATCGACCATGACCACACCATCGCTGCCACGGAAGGTCGCTGCGATCGGGCTCACCGCCGTGTGGCCCGGATCGGGACACGCGCTGCTCAAGCGTTGGTGGGACGTGGCCTCATGGACCTTGCTGGCGCTCTCGATCGTGCTGCTCGGCTGGCTGGCCATCGATGCGCAGAGCCTCGGCGACCTGGTCGATCCGAACACCATCCAGCGAGCGCTGATCGTCAACGGCGCGCTCGGGGCCGCCCGTCTCGCCAGCCTGGTCGACGTCGTCTGGACGACCAGGGCCCACCGATCGTGGATCGGCGGCGCCGTGGCCGCCGTGGCGCTGGCGGTGCTGGTCGTCCCCCACGTCTACGCCCACCGGGTGGGCACCGAGACCATCACCCTGTTGGAGTCGGTGTTCGTGTCGTCTCCTGCTTCGACGCCTCAGGTCCTCGGTGTGGAGCTCGATCAGGAGCCGCCCGGGACCGGAACCACGACCACCACCACGTTTGCCGAACCGGTGGCCGGCGCCGCGTCACCGTCGATGCCGTTCGGCGAACAGCGCAGCCGGCTCGCCGTCGGGGAGGACGGCCGGCTGACGGTCCTCCTGCTCGGCACCGATGAAGCGCACAATCGGACGGGCTTTCGGACCGACTCGATCATGGTGGTGTCGATCGATCCGTGGACGCTGAGCACCGCCATGTTCGGGATCCCGCGCAACTGGGGCGGCATCCCGATGCCCGAAGAGTGGCCCGGCCCCGACATCCACCCCGACATGGCCAACACCGTGTACCAGTACGGCTGGGACCACCCGGAGGTCTTCCCCGACGCCGAAGACCCGGGCGCCCAGGTGGCCAAGCGAGTGTTCGGCGACCTGCTCGACCTGGAGATCGACCACTTCATCAAGGTCTCGATGGAGGGATTCGTGGCGGTGATCGACGCGATGGGCGGGTTGGAGGTCAACGTCACTTTCGAGGTCGACAACGAGTTCGCCCTGCCCGACGAGCCCGGCTGGGTGGAGGTGGACCTGGAGCAAGGCGTGCAGACGCTCGACGGGCTCGAGGCGATGGGCTACGCCCGCTCCCGGCGCACCTCCAACGACTACCACCGCATGGGCCGCCAGCGGTGTCTGGTCGCCGCCATCGCTGCCCAGATGACGACGGCCGATGTGCTCCTCCGGTATCACGAGCTGGCGAGGGCGATCGGCGATCATGTGTCGACCGACATCCCGCTGGAGCTGGTGCCGTCGCTGATCGACCTCGCGTCGCTGGTCAACCCGCATCGGATCTCGACCGTGACGTTCGTGCCGCCGCTGTTCGTCGACGGTGGCGACGGTCTGGGGCACCGCAAGCCGCACATCGCCCGGGTCCGGGCGGCGGTGCTGGACGGCCTCTCGGAGGAGATCACCGGCGCCGAGGGCGTCACCGACGTCGGCACCGCCTGCGAGCTGTGAGGGGCCGTTCCTTAGGCTCCGCTTTCGATATAGCGGGATCATTCAGGAAAGTTCGCACCGGGTCGAGAAGCCAGGAGCCTCCCACATCGTTCTCCCGAGTGGCGTCGATGCCGGTCCGCCGAGTCGGTGATGGGCCGAACTTCACCGAGTTTTCGCGCTATATCAACAACCGAGCCTAAGGATCAGGCCGACTCGAGCTGGCGGGTGAGCTGCCAGCGGTTGCCGTCGGCGGTGTGCTCGTAGACGATCTGATCCATCAGCGAGCGCACGATCGAGAGGCCGAACCCGCGCACCTGCGCTCGCTCGGGGCGGGGCTCGGGGACCGAGCGGGGGTCGAAGTCACGCCCATGATCGAACAGCTCGAAGACGATCTGGTCACCCCTCCGGGCCGCCGTGATCGTCACCGGCCCCCCGGCGTCCCGATAGGCATGCTCGACGATGTTGACCCAGATCTCGTGCACGGCCAGCTCCAGCTGGGCACACACCTCGTCGTCCGCGATGCCCAGCTCATCGCGCATCGTCGCCTGCAGCCAGCGACCCAACTCGTCTCCGGCGGCGGCGTGCGCTTCGACGTCCAGGCGGGCGGCTCGCCCCTGGCGTGAGGTCACGCGGACTCGGCGAGCGTCGGCTCGTCGACGATGTGGAAGGCTCGGTCGAGCTTGGTCAGCTCGAAGATCAGCTGCACCGGCGAGCTGGGGCTGGCCAGGGTGAGGGCGATGCCCCCTTCGCGACACTCCTTCTGGCTGCGCACGAGCAGTGCCAGCGCCTTGGAGTCGATGAAGGTCACACCCGAGAGGTCCAGGGTCAACGCCATGGCGCCGGCGCTGATGGCGCCCACCAGGCGCTCGCGGACCGGATCGGCCTCGTGCGCGTCGAAGCGGCCTTGCAGCGCCACGACCGTGTGCGAGCCGTCGGACTTCACCGCGATATCCATGCATCCCCCTTGGTTGTCTCAGCATGACTGCTGTCCCATCAACATCGGCCTTCCCGGAGCGAAACCTGAGGTGGCGCCGCCGTAACATCGGCGCATGGACGAGCAGAGAGCGGCAGCGGTGACGGTCAGCGACGGCGTGACCCACGGCACCCGGGAGGACACATCGGGTGAGGTGCTGGCCGAGCGATTGTCCGGGCTGGGCCTGGAGGTGTCACGTCACGTCGTGGCCGACGACGAGCCGGCCATCCGGAGCCTCCTCTCCGATCTGGCCGCCGATCACCAGCTGATCGTCACCACCGGCGGCACGGGTTTCGGGCCCCGGGACGTGACCCCGGAGGCGACGGCGGCGTTGCTCGACCGACCGGCCCCCGGGCTGGCCGAGCTGATGCGCAGCAAGGGGCTGGAGCACACGCCGATGGCGGCGCTGTCGCGCGGCGTGGCGGGGGTGGTGGGACACTGCCTGGTGATCAACCTGCCGGGCAGTCCCAAGGCAGTCGCGGAAGGCCTGGACGCCGTGGAGCCGCTGCTGGATCACATTCTCGACCTGCTGGCCGGGGACACGGAGCACCGCTCCGGCTGACCTACTGGAGGTCGGAGAGCACCACCACGTTGCCGATGCCGAGCAGCTGATCGAGCTGCTGGCGGAGTTCCTTCGGCTGGAACGGCTTGGTCATGAACGCCGAGGCTCCGATCGCCTCCGCCTTGCGGCGGACCGACTCGCCGGCGTGGCCGGTGAGCATCAGGACCGGCAGCTCGGCGGTGCGTGGATGTGAGCGCAGCGCCCGCAGGACCTCCCAGCCCTCCATGCCCGGCAGCCCGACGTCGAGGATCATCGCGTCCGGTGGGTTGGTGGTGGCATGCTCGAGGGCGGCCGGCCCGGTTTCCTCCTCGACGACGGTCACGTCGAGGCCGCGGAGGCAGATCCCGATCAGGCGCCGGATCACCGGCGAATCTTCAGCAATCAATACTCGGTACATGGGTCCCGTGGAATAGCCGTCATGAGAGGTATCGACCCCGGTCAGACCCGTCTTGATAGGTGTGATATCCGCCATCAGGTGCGGACGAGGAGGTTGGAGACGGCGCTGCGCAGGGCATCTGGCAGGAAGGGCTTGGTCATGAGGCCCGCCGCCCCGCGGATCTCGGCCTCGTGCTCGCCGAACGTCTCACCGTGCCCGGTGAGGATCAGGACGGGCACCTGCTCGGTTCGCTCGGCCCCTCGCAGGTTGTCGAGCACCGTCCAACCGTCGATGCCGGGAAGGCCGATGTCGAGCACGACGGCGTCCGGGGGATCGATGGCGGCGTGGTGCAGGCCGTCGGTGCCGTTCGGCACGAGCGTGACGTCGACGTCCATCGGCCGCAGACAGACCTCGATCAGCCTGCGGATGACCGGTGAGTCCTCGACCACCAGCACGTGCTTGCGGGGTGAAGACCTCACAGGACCGTCGACCCGTGGCGGGTGGGAAAGGCCTGGACGCCTGACGGCCAGCGAGAGGCCGAAGACTCTGAGCGGACTGCGGAGCGCGTGTCGGAGCCTTGGGGCTCACGCCGACGGACAGGGGTGACCCAACCTCTCGTCCGTCGCAGCCAATTCGTCAACATCTCCGGCCTCTCCTGGCTGGTTCGTCCCCCCAGGTATCGACCATCCCCGGGAATCCCACAGAACGGTTCTCGGCGGACACGAACGCACTAGTCACCCCTCGTCGACGGTCCGATCGAAGAGGACGAGAAACTCCTTCAGGAGGGGAATCCGAGTGCCGTAATTACGAGCATGTCATTCACACCGACACCCGAGGTGACCGCCCTCACCGCCCGTCTGATCGAGCCGCTCGGAGCCGTGGTGAGCGGCAGCCGCATCGTGCGGGACTCGAGCCTCGACGCCGAGGCGCGCCAGGAGCTGCTCGACGTGGTGGAGGCGCAGGCCAGCGTGTGCATCGACATCGTGCACGAGCTGTCCCTGGCGATCCGGCTCAGCGAGTGGGAGGCGGCGGTCGAACGAGCTGGAGGCTGATCCCCTCGCGGGACGCCGCCAGCCGCGACAACCGGGGATGGACCGCCCGATTCGAAAGGCTGGTCTCCGTGGCGAACACCTCCGATCCCCAACCGCGGGCCGCAAGGAGGCCTTCCTTGAGCAGCGCCGCCGCCAGGACGCCGCCTCGATGGGAACGGCGAACGCCGATGAGGCCGAGGCGGGGGAGGTCGGGGTTGCGCCAGAACCTGATCAAGCCCAGAGGCTCGTCTTCGGCTCCGAGCGCCACCAGATAGGCCGCAGGATCGAAGGCCTCGTCGTCGTGGATCTCGGCATGGAACCACGCGCGATCCCCCCGCCACCCTTCGGTGCCCGGCACATCCTGGCGCAGCTCGTTGTCCAGCCGGAACGCCGCCTCCTCGTCGACATCGGTCACGGCGACCAGACGCACACCCGACGGGACGAACGCACGGCGCACCATGGCCAGCGCATCGTCGAAGCGAACCAGGAACCGCTCCACCTCGACTTCGACGTCGAAGCCTCCGCGACGAGCCGCCTCGACCCGCGCGACGTCGTCCCGCTCCGCCATCAGGTGCAGAGCGACGCCCAGCTCGGCGCCTGCCACACCGGCAAGCGCAGGGATGGCAGCGGAGTCTCCCGTCACCGAGAGAAAGGTGCGCCGGTCGGGACGCTCCACGATCCGGGCGCCCGCCACCGCAACTCCCTCCTCGAGGGCCAGCCAACGCGGGAGCCACGGAGCCCCCTCGGCAACGGCGTCCCGCACGGCTTGCAGCGGGCGGCCCGAGAGCGCGGCGGCGGCCTCGAGCTGATCGGCGAACGGCACGACATGCATCGGGCGACGGTAGGGCTGCCGGTGCCGCGACGCCGGTGGTTTGTGCGCTCAGATGATGCGGTCGGGTCGGGTGTAGATGTTGAAGCCGCCCGGCCGGACGAACCCGGCGACGGTCACGCCCAGCTCCTCGGCGAGATCGACCGCCAGCGACGACGCCGTCGACACCCCGGCGATCACTCCGATCCCCGCCACCGCCGCCTTCTGCACGAGCTCGAAGGAGACCCTCCCGGACACCGTCACCACGAGGTCGCCGAGCGGCCAACGATCCTCCGACAGACGACCGACCAGCTTGTCCATGGCGTTGTGGCGGCCGACGTCCTCCCGCAGCGCCACCAGGTCACCCTGTGGATCGAACGCTGCCGCCGCATGCAGGCCGCCGCTCTCGCTGAAGCCGGACTGCGCGCTGCGCATCCGGTCCATGAGGTCGATCAACCGCGTGCCAGGGAGCCTCGGTCCCTCCGGCGGCGGTGGGGCGGCGACCCTGACCGAGTCGATCGACGCCTTGCCACAGACCCCGCACGACGAGGTGGCGTACAGGTTGCGGCGGAACTGCTCGGGATCGACGTTCACGCCATCGGCCAGCACGAGCTCGTAGCGCCCCGCCCCGTCCTCGCCCGGCAGGCCTCGCACGTCGGCGAGTTCCCGGGGCCGGAGGATGATGCCTTCGGTCAGCGCGAACCCTCTTGCCAGATCCTCGTCGTGCCCCGGGGTCCGCATGAGCACGGCGATCGGAACGGCTCCGAGCCGGAACT
>JBPEXB010000243.1:0-2077 GCA_052032125.1 Acidimicrobiia bacterium | reverse complement strand
CCAGTCCTCGGAACGGATGCCATCGGCGATGAGTGCCAGCGTCTCGCGCACGCCGTCCACGTTGTCGGGGTCGAAGGGGGTCACCCTCCTCGTCGGTGCGGTGGCCAGGGGATGCCAGTACTCGGCGTGGGCCACCCGTCCGAACCTCCCCACGTCGTCGTCGTGGGCCGCCGCCAGCAGGTAGAAGCCGAGCTGGATCGAGGCAGCGGCGTCCTTCTTCGTCGGCGGCGACTTGCTGGTCTTGTAGTCGACGACCCGCAACGTGCCGTCCGCACCCTGTTCGATCCGGTCGGCGACGCCTCGCCACGAGGTCCCGTCGATCTCCAGGGAGAGGTCGTGTTCCAACAACCTCGGGACGGCATCGGGATGCGGCCAGTCGTCGTAGAGCTGCGTGAGCAGCGTCTCCGCGCGCCGGCGCCAGGCGGCCCGCCACGAGCCGCTGCCGAAGTCGCGAGCGCTGAACTCCTCGTCGAGATGGGCCAGCGCCTCGTCGAGAGTCGAGCGACGCTCTTCGGCGCGTGCCGTCACCTCGGCCAGTTCGAGCACCCGGTGGATCATCAAGCCGAACTCCATGTAGGAGCTCGGCGCATCCCCGATCCGCAGGCGGCGTTCCAGCGCGTAGCGCCTCGGGCAGGCGGCATACGCATCGGCCTGGCTGGGGGAGAACGACATTCCGGGCGGCACCAGCCCGGTGTCCCTCCCACGCTCCCGCACGAGGGCGAATGCGGCGACCGGCCGCATCGCCGGGTGCTCGTTGACCGCCAGCACCTGGGCGGCAGCCAGGCGGCGAGCCGGTGAGGCGCTCGGATCCGTGAGCACGCCCCGCATCCACGCCTCTGCCTCGCGGGCGGTGATGGGGCGGCGCCGGAGAGGCGCCGGAGGCTTGATCTCCAGCGTGTCGCCGGCCACTGCCGCCAGGAACCGGCTCGGTCGCTGATGCGCCTCGTCGATCCCGGCGGTGGTGGCGGTCCACACGACACGACTGCGCGCCCTGGTCATGGCGGTGTAGGCGAGGCGCATCTCCTCGTTCAGCCGCCGCAGCACCGCCGGCTCGCCGGCGGCTCCGGGGCTCAACTGCTCGGTCTGGAGGAGTGACTGTCGCTGCCGAAGGTCAGGGAGAACACCTTCGACGGCATCGGCGATCACGAGGATCTCGAACTCGAGCCCCTTGGCCTGGTGCATGGTGGTCAGCGTCACCCGGTCTTCGGAGCTGTCCCGATACGAGAGGAGCGGGCTGGCCTCGAAATCATCCTCGTCGGCGAGCTGGACGTATTCGGCCAGGGAGGTGGCCGGACTGCGCTCGGCGAGGCGGGTCAACGTCTGGGAGAGGCTGGCCCATGCGGCGCGATGCTCACGCGCCTCGGGAGCGGCCACGAGTCCGCCGAACTGGGGGAGCGACGCCCAGGCGTGCCAGAAGGCGTCGATGCCACGTTCGTCCGCCCATGCCCGGTCTCGGAGCAAACTGGCGAGCGAGCCACCGTCTTCCAGGCGCTGTTCGAGGAGGTCCGGCCACGGCGCCTGGGTCACGACGCGCTCTCGCTCGAGCTCGCGGACTTCGCCGATGGTGAGGGCGAAGAGCGGTCCCAGCAGCAGCCGGCGCATCACCGGCGTGGCGTCCGTCGGATCGAGCGTGGTGGCCGCCCTGACGAGGTCGAACACGATCTGAGTGGCCGGGTGGTCGGTGAGCCGGGCGTCCGGTTGATCGTGCGGGATGTCACGCCGCTCGAGGGCCCGGGAGAGCTCGGTGAGGGCCTGGCGCTTGGTGCGGACCACGACGGCCATGTCCCGGTAGGCGACGCCATCCTCGAGGTGGGCTCGCTGCAGCTCGCTGGCGATCCAGTCCGCCTCTTCAGATTGCTGGTCGAACACGTGCAGGTCGACCCGGCCGGCGTGCGGGGCGGGCTCGACCGGGCCGGCGGCCCCCGGCAAGGTGCCGCTGGCAGTGATGCGCTCGGCTGCTTCGAGGATCTCGAGCGGCACCCGGAACGAGGTCGCCAGGACGATGCGCCGCGCCGGCGTCCCTCCCAGGTCCGGGAACCGTTCGGGGAACTCGGCGACGTTGGAGAGCTCGGCGCCG
>JBPEXB010000242.1:0-5456 GCA_052032125.1 Acidimicrobiia bacterium | reverse complement strand
GCGGTCGTTGCCGGTGAAGAAGTCGCTGATCCGAAGCCCGGGCGCGGCCAACTCCTCCGCGGCGGCCACCTCCTGGTCGAACAATGCCGTCAGGAAGGTCTCGGCCGCCACCCGGCTCGCGTCGATGTCGAGCTCGGCGTCGGCCACGGTCGACGATGGAGCGCTCGACGTAGGAGCACTCGAGGCGGGCGCGACGCTCGTGGGCGTCGAGGATGACGGTGCCACCGTCGCCTCGCCCGCACCCCCGTCCGCGCATGCGACGAGGACCACGACACATGCGGCCAGCCACAGCAACCTTCTCATCGGGTCTCCCTCCCGTGCTGTCTCTCGCCTTGTGTCCAGCCCGGAGCGCAAGTGACACGTGCGGACGGCACCGCCGCTTCAGTAGGTTCGCCACGGGAGGGAGGCACCCATGGCCGAGACCGTCACACTGGCGCCGGTGGATGCCGTCGAGGTGACCATCGTGATGGACAACTCGATCGACATCCTCGCCGCGCCCACCGAGCAGGCGGGGCGCCCGCCATTCCGCTGGGACTGGTCGGAAGGCGATCAGCTCGGCGCCGAGCACGGCTACTCGCTCGCAGTGTCGATCACCCGCAACGGATCGACCGAACGGCTGCTCTACGACGCCGGGCTGACCCGCGACGGCACCATCCGCAACCTCGACATCCTCGGGATCGATCCCGGCGACCTACGCGCCGTCGTCCTCAGCCACGGCCATGCCGACCATCACGGCGGGCTGGAGGGCTTGTTCGGGCGGGTCGGATCGAGCATGCCGCTGGTCCTGCACCCTCACGCCTGGCGAGAGCGCAAGGTCGTCTTCCCCACCGGGGCGGAGATCCGCATGCCGCCGCCCTCCCACAACGACCTCGACCGGGAGGGCTGGCAGGTGGTCGAGGAGCAGGGCCCTTCGGTGCTGCTCGACGACGCCGTGTTGGTCACCGGCCAGATCGACCGGGTCACCGACTTCGAGAAGGGCTTCCCGCTTCAGCACGTGGAGGTCGACGGCGGCTGGGAGCCCGACACCTGGATATGGGACGACCAGGCCATCGCCATCAACGTCCGGGACAAGGGACTGGTGGTGCTGTCGAGCTGCTCACACTCCGGCGTCATCAACGTGCTCCGCCACGTCCAGCAGGTCACCGGGATCGACCACGTGCATGGCTTCATCGGCGGCCTTCACCTGACCGGCGGCCTCTTCGAGCCGATCATGCCCGCCACCATCGAGCACCTCGTGGACATCGGACCCGACCTGATCGTGCCCGGCCACTGCACCGGGTGGAAGGCGGTCCACGGCGTGGCGGCCGCCCTGCCCGACGCCTTCACCAGCAGCAACGTGGGTACGACCTTCCGCTTCACCGCCGACGCCTGACCGGCGTCGATAGCCTGCCCCCATGACGCCGGAAGACCAGCCGAACGCAGACGAGCTCCTCCAACTCGGCCGCCAGGCCGCCGAGGCGCGGTCGTGGGCCGAGGCGCTGGCCCACCTGCAGGCCGCCGACGCGCTGACCTCGCTCGACATCGCCGATCTCGAGCTGCTCGGCCAGACCTCGTACATGGTGGGCCGGGAGCCCGACATGGTCCGCACGCTCGAGCGGGCCCACAAGCGGTGCCTCGAGGAGGGCGACGAGGTGCGGGCGGCCCGCAACGGCTTCTGGATCGGGCTCAACCTGGCACTGCGCGGGCGATGGGAAGAGGCGGCCGGGTGGCTGGGCCGGGTGCAGCGCATCCTCGAAGGCCACGACGAGCCGTCGGTGATGATCGGCTACCTCCAGCTCCCGCGGGTCATCCAGGGCATGGCGGGCGGCGATTTCGAAAGCGCGCAGGCGGCGGCCCGGCGGGCCATCGAGATCGGGCGCCAGTTCGGCGAGCGCGACCTGGTCGCCCTGGCCGTCCACGCCCACGGCCGCGCCATGACCGCCGGCGGCCAGATCGAGGAGGGACTGAAGCTCCTCGACGAGGCCATGGTGGCGGTCCTGGCCGACGATCTCACGCCGATGGTGGCCGGGATCGTCTACTGCGGTGTCATCGAGGCGTGCCACCACGTCCACGCGCTCCGTCGAGCCCATCGCTGGACCGAGGCGCTGACCCGCTGGTGCGACGGCCAGCAGGGGCTGGTGGCCTTCACCGGCCAGTGCCTCACACACCGCGCCGAGCTGTTGCAGCTGCGGGGCGACTGGGTCTCGGCGCTCGACGAGGCGATCTCGGCCGGCCAGCGGTTCCCCGAAGGCGTCAACCAGTTTCCCGCCGCCCGGGCCTTCTACCGCCAGGGCGAGCTGCACCGGCTGCAGGGCGCCCTCGATCGGGCTGCCGAGGCGTACGAGGCGACCTCCCGTTACGGCTGGACGCCCCAGCCGGGCAGCGCCCTGCTCCTCCTGGCCCGTGGCGACGCCACCGCCGCCCTCGCCTCGCTCACGACCGCCCTGGCGGCGAGCGACACCGCGCTCGAGCGGGCTCGCGTCCTGCCCGCCGCTGTGACGATCGCCCTCGCCGCAGGGGAACCGGCCGCCGCCCGCCGGTACCTGGAAGAGCTCGAGGCGATCGTCGTCGGCCACGCCACCGACACACTGAAGGCGATCGCCGCTCAGGCCAGAGGCGAAGTGTTGATCGCCGAGCAGCGACTGCCCGATGCGGTGGCCACCCTCACCCAGGCGCGGTCCCTGTGGGCCGAGTTGGAGGCCCCCTACGAGACCGCCTGGGCCCGCCTCACGATGGCCAAGGCCTGCCAGGCGATGGGAGACGCCGAGACCGCCTCCCGCGAGGCCCGTGCAGCCGAAGCCGTGTTCGCGGACCTGGGCGCCCACCCGGCGGCCGACGAAGCCCGCCGCATCAGCGGTACCAGGACCGATGGCAACGCCGCCGGCCTGAGCCCTCGCGAGCTGGAGGTGCTGGCGCTGGTGGCCGGCGGTCGCACCAACCGGGAAGTGGCGGCCGAGTTGGTGCTGAGCGAGCGCACCATCGACCGCCACGTCAGCAACATCCTCACCAAACTCGGCGTGTCGTCCCGGACCGCTGCCACCGCCTACGCCTACGAGCACGACCTGCTCTGACTGGGTGATATCACCCACTTCCAAACTCGCGCAGATTGCGCCTTTTCGCCGAAGTCGGATCTCGTCGCACTCCATACGTTGGAGATGGTCAGACGAGGAGGCACACCATGACCGCGACGTTCGACACCATCGTCATCGGAGGAGGCCAGGCCGGGCTGGTCGTCGGCTACGAGCTGAAAGCCCGGGGCATCGATTTCGTGATCCTCGACGCCTCGGAGCGGGTCGGCGATGCCTGGCGGCAGCGCTGGGACTCACTCCGCCTGTTCACCCCGGCCCGCATGAGCGGCCTCCCCGGCCTGCCCTACCCGGCCAAGGGGACCACGTTCATCGGCAAGGACGACATCGCCGACTACCTCGAGCGGTACGCCGAGGTGATGGAGTTGCCGATCCGCCACCGGACGCGAGTGGAGCGGGTCGGGCGCCATGGCGACGACTACATCGTCGAGGCGGGCGGCGAGACGCTGCGGGCTCGCAACGTCGTGATCGCCATGGCTGACTACCAGGTCCCCAAGGTCCCCGACTTCGCCCCTGACCTGGACCCCGGCATCGTGCAGCTGCACGCCAAGCAGTACCGCAACCCGTCGCAGCTCGCCGATGGCCCAACCCTGGTCGTGGGGATGGGCAACTCGGGCGCCGACATCGCCTACGAGGTCGGCCAGCACCACCCGACCACGATCGCCGGCAAGCCGTCGGGCGCCATCCCCTTCAAGCTGGAGGGGTTGTTCGGCCGCCACCTGGGCACCCGGCTGGTCGGGTTCATGATGACCAAGGTCCTGACCACCTCGACCCCGATCGGGCGCAAGGCCAGGCCCAAGATGCTCCCCAAGCCGGCGCCGCTGGTGCGGATCCGCCCCAAGGAGCTGAAGTCGGTCGGTGTCGAGCGGGTCGAACGAATCGGCGGGGTGGTGGACGGACTCCCGGTCACCGAGTCGGGCCAGGTCCTCGACGTCGCCAACGTGATCTGGTGCACGGGTTACCGACCCGGCTTCTCCTGGGTCGACCTCCCGATCTTCGACGAGGAGGGCAAGCCCCGCCACGAGCGAGGCGTGGTCGACGAGTCCCCCGGCCTCTACTTCGTCGGGCTGTTCTTCCTCCACGCCGTGTGGTCCGAGACCCTGCTCGGGGTGGCGGCCGACGCCCGGTACGTGGTGGACCACCTGGCCCGTCGCACCGAGGCCGCCTCGGTGAAGGCCTGAGCCGGGCGGCCCGGGCGTCGTTGCCCGGGCCGTCCCGGTAGCCTCGCCGCATGCGAGGGAGGCTGGACGCAACCCGCCGCTCGACCTGGGCGGCGGCTCGATGAACACCTGTCCGAGCTGCGCTATCGAGGTTCCCGAAGGGTCTCGCTTCTGCGGGAACTGCGGGACCTCGCTGGCGCAGCCGTGCTCGTCGTGCGGCAAGGAGAACCCGCCCGAGAACAACTTCTGCGCCCAGTGCGGGGCCTCGCTCACCGAAGCCGCCCCGGAGGCGCCGGCCGCACCCGCTCCGACCGGCGACTCGGGTGAGCGTCGCTTCGTCACCGCCCTGTTCGCCGACCTGGTCGGATTCACGGCACTCAGCGAGTCACGCGACCCCGAGGAGATCCGGTCCCTGCTGACCACGTACTTCGAGCGGTGCCAAGCGGTCATCGAGCGCTTCGGCGGGGTGGTCGACAAGTTCACCGGCGATGCCATCACCGCCTTCTGGGGCGCCAAGCGAGCGCTGGAAGACGACGCCGAGCGAGCCGTGCGAGCCGCCCTGGAACTGATCGACACCGTGGCGGCGCTGGGCGGCGAACTGGGCATCGGCGACCTGTCACTGCGGGTCGGCGTGCTGTCCGGCGAGACGAGTGTGGGATCGGGCGGCAACGAGCACGGACTGGTGGTGGGCGACATCGTCAACACGGCCGCCCGTCTCCAGTCGGCCGCCGATCCGGGCTCGGTCTTCGTCGGTCCGACCACCCAGCAGCTGACCAGCGCTTCGATTCGCTACGAGGCGGCCGGCGCGCACGAGGTGAAGGGCAAGTCCGAGCCGGTCGAAGCCTGGCGGGCGCTGGCGGTGGTCGGCCAGCGGGGCGGCACCGGCAAGTGGGAGGTGCTGGAGCCGCCCTTCGTCGGACGCGAGGACGAGCTGCGGCTTCTCAAGGACCAGCTCCACGCCACCACCCGTGAAGGCACGGCCCGGCTCATCTCGATCGTCGGCGAAGCCGGCATCGGCAAGAGCCGTCTGGCCTGGGAGCTGTTGAAGTACGTCGACGGGATCACCGAGGCGATCCGCTGGCACCAGGGTCGGTCCCCCGCCTACGGGGAGGCGGTGACCTTCTGGGCGCTGACCGAGATGGTCCGCTCCCGAGCGGGCATCGCCGAGACCGACGAGCCGCTCAAGGCCAGGACCCGGCTCCGCACCACCGTCGCCGAGTACGTGCAGGAT
>JBPEXB010000241.1:0-1635 GCA_052032125.1 Acidimicrobiia bacterium | reverse complement strand
GCCAGTACCGCAAGAAGCCGGTAGCGAAGAGTCATTGGGTAAGTCCTTTCGGGTGCTCTCTGGCTTTGTGTGGGATCTACGTCGCGATGTGCGCCACCGGATGACCCGAGTTCGGAATGGGATCGGCTGCCCAGCGGGAAACGCCTGGTCAGAGGGGTGCGGTGGCCGTCAGGAAGCGGCGAGAATCTCGCGAACGCCCTGGCGAATCGGCTCGTGATCGGTCCCGAACGGCGCGGCCGCCGACCAGTCGTAGGCGAAGACCGGGCCGATTCGGTACTCGTCCGGCTCGTGTGCATAGCGGGGGAACACGTGGGCGTGCAGCGCCGGCTCCGAGTTCCCCAGGATGTCGTAGTTCACCCGGTAGGCGTCGGTCACCGTGAGGAGCGCGTCGCCGAGCCTCGCCATGTCGAGGAGGTAGCGGGTCCGCCCCGCCTCGTCCAGGTCGTTGAGGCTCGGGACCACCGGGTCGGGGAGGAGCAGCGTGTAGCCGGGCACCGGCTGGACGTCGCCCATGACGACCCATCCCGAGGGAACCCGACAGATCACGTAGGGGTTCGTGTCGTTGCGGGCCGCCTCGACCCGCTCGTGGATGAGCGTGGTCATCCGCCCGCCCTGACCCGGAGCTGGCCGCAGGCAGCGTCGATGTCCTGGCCGCGAGTGTCGCGCAACGTCGTGCTGACGCCTCGGCCCTCCAGGGTCTCGATGAAGCGGGCGATGGTGCGCTTCGACGACGGTTGGTCGGCACTGAGCGGCGTCGGGTTCAGGGCGATGAGGTTCACGTGCGCTCGGAGCCGTCGGGCGATGGAGGCGAGCGCCTCCGCTTGCTCGACGGTGTCGTTGACCCCGTCCATCATCGTCCACTCGATGGAGACCCGCCTGCCCTTCTTCTCGAAGTAGTGCCGGGCTGCTGCCTCCACGTCTGCCAGCGGGTAGCGGTCGTTGAGGGGAATCAGGGAGGAGCGCAGACGGTCGTCGGCGGCATGCAGGCTGACGGCCAGGCCCACCTGCCACGGCTCGTCCGCCAGTCGCCGCATGCCGGGCACGTGCCCGACGGTGGACACCGTGATGGAGCGAGCCGAGAGCCCCATGACCTCGATCATCAGGCGCAAGGACTCGCGCACCCGCCGATAGTTGGCGAGCGGCTCACCCATGCCCATGAACACGATGTTGGTCACCCGATCGGGACCCCGAGCGAGCTTCCCCGCCCTGACGAAGGCCTGGGCGTAGGCCACCTGGGCCACGATCTCTCCGGCCTCCAGGTGGCGGTCGAACCCGAACTGGCCGGTGGCGCAGAACGTGCACCCCATGGCGCAGCCGGCCTGGCTCGACACGCACAGCGTGACCCGGTCGTCGTATCCCATCAGCACCGATTCGACCGAGATCCCGTCCGGCGTGCGGAACAACCACTTCACCGTGGCGCCGCGATCTGCGGACTGCTCGACCTCGACGTCGAACGGCCACAACTGGGGCGCCAGGACGCTGCGCAGCGACTTCGGCAGGTTCGTCCACTCGTCGACGGTGGCGGTGGGGTGGTCGTAGAGCCATTCGCGCACCTGGTCGGCCCGATACGCAGGTTGGTCCGGCAGCAGCGAGCCCAGGTCCTCAGGCGGCGTCAGGTAGAGCACGAGGGGAGGG
>JBPEXB010000240.1:0-2985 GCA_052032125.1 Acidimicrobiia bacterium | reverse complement strand
CCGGGCCCCGGATCCCGGAACCCGGACCCCTTCCCTCCGCCTCCATACGCCCATACCCTGATCGCGGCGACGGGGGAACGGAGGTCTCGTGCTCCGCACGCTCGCACTCGTCGCCCTTCTCCTGCTGCCACCGGCCGCCGCACCCGCGACAGCACTTCCCGGCACCTCGTGCGTCGGCCTCTCGCCACCGGTGTCGGGCGACGTGGTGCGCGGCTACGAACCGACCGGCCGCTACGCCGGGCACTGGGGTCTCGACTACCTGGTGGGTGATGACACGGCCGTGCGAGCCGCCGCCTCTGGGCGAGTGAGCTTCGCGGGCGTGGTCGTTGACAACCGGACCGTGTCGATCGATCACGGTGGCGGGTTGCGCACGAGCTACTCGTATCTCGCCGAAGGGCTCGTGCGCAGGGGGGCCTCGGTGTCGCGTGGTGACCCGCTCGGCCGCGCGGGCGCTCCAGGCGAGCACGCCAGCCTGCACTTCTCCGTGCGGCTCGACGGGCGATATCTCGACCCGGGTCCGCTGCTCGGCTGCCGAAGGAGCGCTCCGTCGGCGGCGCTCCGCCTCGTGACCCCCTGAGACCACGCCGGGAGCCTGGGAGGAGGGCGCGCCTATCCTGCGCCGATGCGCAGAGGCATCCTCGGGGGCACCTTCGACCCGCCACACGTCGCTCATCTCGTGGCGGGCGAGATGGCCTTCCGCCAGCTGGAGTTGGATGTCGTGACCTACCTCCCCGCCGGGGCTCCGTGGCAGAAGGCTGGCCGCCAGGTCACCGAGGCTCGCCACCGCCTGGCGATGACCGAAGCGGCCACCCAGGACGTGCCGTACTTCGACGTGGACGATCGGGAGGTCTTGCGTGAGGGATGGTCGTACACCATCGACACCCTGGAGGAACTGGCCGGCGACGAGCTGACGCTCATCCTCGGCGCCGACGCCGCCTCCCGTCTCTCGACCTGGCACCGCGCCGCCGACGTGCTGGACCTGGTCACCGTCGCCGTGCTGCCGCGACCGGGCACCCAACAGAGCGAGGTGGAGGAGGCGGCGGGCCGGGTGCGGTGGATCGACATGCCGCTGCTCGACGTCTCCGGCACGGAGCTGCGCGACAGGGCCCGGCGGGGCGAGAGCCTGAGGTTCCTGGTCCGTGATCCGGTCTGGGCCTACATCGAGACTCACTCGGTTTATGGGTGACGCTCGCCACCGGAAGCCGGATCGGAAGTCGGGAGTGCGACTGCGAGCACCGACCGGCAGGCGCCGAGCGTCGCAGCTCGACCTGTCGCTGAGCCGCGAGGAGCTGAAGGCCCAGGCACGCGAGGAGCGAAGGCGTCTCAGGCGCCGCCGCATCGTCTTCGCCATCGTCGGAGCGCTGGTCATCGTCGCCGGCGCGGTCCTGCTGTCCTGGTGGGTGGACCAGAACCGCGACGACGACACGCCGACCGAGCCGACCGGGGTCGTGCCCTCGGAGGGAGCCTCGGCGGTCTTCGCCGTGGTCGATCAATCAGGCGTGATCCGGTCGATGGCGCTGCTCGCCGCTCACGAGACCGAGGAAGCCCGGCTCGTCCTGCTTCACCCGTCGCTGTTGGTCACGATTCCGGGGTTCGGCGAGAACCTGCTCAGCAACGCCGTCCGCTTCGACGACGCCGAATTGCTCGACACCACGATCACCAACCTGCTCGGCGCCAGGGTCGACCAGGTGGTCGTGTGGACCCAGCGCGGCCTCGCGGCTGCGATTCCCGAGCCACTCACGATCGACCTGCCAGAGCCCTTCATCACCGACGACGGCGCCGCCCAGGTGGTGGTGGCGGCAGCCGGGGAGGCAGAGCGAGACGGCATCGAGATCGCCCGCTTCCTGGTCGACCTGGGCATCGGTGACGAGCTCGACCTGATGCAGCGACAGGGAGCGGTGTGGGCCGGTCTGCTGGCGGCGGTCCGGGCGGACGAGACCTGGGTCACGGCCCTGGCCGGCGCCGACGACTCCGCGGCGCGCTCGGCCCTCGTGGGGGTGGCCACCGGCTCGCCGGTGTTGACCATCGTGCCGGCCACCCGCATCGAACCCAGCGGGAGCGAGGAGCGGTACCAACTCGATGGTGAGGACGCCGCCTCCTTCACCCTCGCCAACCTCCGCTATCTGCAGCTCGCCGACGAGCCCCGCACCCGTGTGGAGGTCCTCAACGGCAACGGTCGCATCGGGACCACGCAGCCGGTCGCCGCCCTGCTGGTCGACGAGGGGTTCCGGGTGGTCGTCACCGACAATGCGGACAGAGACGACTATGCCACCACCCGGATCATCGCCCAGGGTGAGTCCTTCCAGGCGGCCGCCGTCGAGGCCAGGGAAGTCCTCGGGATCGGTGACGTGTCGGTGGAGATTCGCCAGCCGAGTGGTGTCGTGGACCTCACTATCATCGTGGGTCAAGACCTGCCCGCCGGTGCAGAGAGGTGACACATCACAGCTGAGCAGACCGACCACGAAGAGCTCACCCCGGCCGCCATGGCCGCCGTTGCCGCAGATGCCATCGATGACAAGCGCGGTCACGACATCGTGATCCTCGACGTGGGGGACCTGCTTCGCATCGCCGACGTCTTCGTCATCGCCACCGGCACCAGCAAGCGGCAGGTGCAGGCCATGGCCGAAGCCGTCGAGGACGAGCTCACCCCGCACGACCGCAAGCCTCTCCGCATCGAAGGGAAGGAAGACGGCGACTGGCTGCTGGTGGACTACGGCGACCTGGTCGTCCACTTGTTCCAGCCCGAGGCCAGGGCGTTC
Source organism: Acidimicrobiia bacterium (assembly GCA_052032125.1). Lineage (GTDB taxonomy): Bacteria > Actinomycetota > Acidimicrobiia > Spongiisociales > Spongiisociaceae > JBPEXB01. The sequence goes on along the minus strand of JBPEXB010000240.1, from coordinate 226 downwards.
TATTCGCTGGAACGACTGTGGGGCGACGCCCCGCGCCTCGCCTGGGAGCCGTCGGTCAGCAGCGAGAGCTGAGGTTTCAGCTCCGCGGGGTCTGGTACCATGCCCTCGATCTCGGGGCTGTAGCTCAGTTGGCAGAGCGCTTGCATGGCATGCAAGAGGTCAGGGGTTCAAATCCCCTCAGCTCCACGAGAAAGACCAGCCAGTCGGCTGGTCTTTCTCGTGGAGC
>JBPEXB010000024.1:0-2779 GCA_052032125.1 Acidimicrobiia bacterium | reverse complement strand
CGAGCGGGTCATCGACCTCGGCTTCAAGGGCATCGTCATCCCGAGCAACGCCCCGCGTGGCCGGCGCTACAGCGACGAGGACTACGACCCGATGTGGGCCCTCGCCGAGGAGGCCGGACTGCCCATCGGGTTCCACGTCGCCTGCATGTCGCACGTGCCCGACTGGCTGAAGGCAAGCAGCGACCGCGACCCCATCGTCCAGTACGCCGGGTCCCCCGCGCTCATCCACGACACCATGGTCGAGCTCATGGTGCGCGGCGTGTGCGCCAAGTTCCCGGACCTCAAGTTCGTGCTCGCCGAGTTCAACGCCGGCTGGGTCGCCCACTGGCTCGACAAGGTGCAGCAGGGCTGGGCGCGCGAGTACGCCCGGGACTCGTCGAGCACGCCGCCGGTCGACGTGCTCGAGATCTGGAAGCGCCAGTTCTTCGCCACCATCGAGGACGACATGGCCGCGCTCCACACTCGCGAACAGATCGGCGAGGAGACGCTCCTCTGGGGTTCCGACTACCCCCACACCGACTCCACCTGGCCGTGCTCGTCCCAGGTCCTCGACGAGATGTTCGAGCACTACACGCCCGAGACCAGGGACAAGATCACCCGCACCAACGTGGCGAACCTGTACTCCCTCTGAGACCGGCGCCCGGGAGCGCTCCCGGTCAGTACAGGTTGTTGTCGTAGTCGCGGTCGATCGCGACACGGAGCATGCGCTCGTTGGCTCCGAGGCGAAGCGCCGTGGCAGCGACGCCCTTCGTCTCGTTCGCCTTCACGTGGTCGGTCCACATCTGCGTGGCTCGGGGCAGGTCGTCGCGGGTCACGTGGTGGGTCGGGTTCCACAGGTCGGCGGCAGCGACCGCACCACGCTCGAGTTCGACGTGGTCGATCTCGACGACGAGCGCGAGGGTCGGCGTCTTTCCCTTGACCACCATCGTCGACAGGAGATCGGCGTCGGTCGACAGCGTTCCCCGACCGGCGATCGAGAGTGTCCGGTCGTCACCAGGAACCAGTGCGAGGACGGCGACGGCTGGGTCCTCGACCAGATTGTGGAAAGTGTCGGTGCGCCGGTTGCCGGGACGGTCGGGGACGGCGATCGTCCGGTCGTCGATGACCTGGACGAAACCCGGCGGGTCGCCCTTCGGGCTGGCGTCGCCGTTCCCCGCAGCGTCGCACGAGCCGATGACCGCGAACGGTGATGCCGTCAGGAAGTCGATTGCGGCGGCATCGAGCGCCGAGCCGCTGCCGATCGTGTCGTCACCGCGATCTTCGGCCGGCGACCACAGCTGCGAGCGGATCATCGCCTTGCCGCAGTGCAGCAGTGCTTCGTCCACCTCGATGCCGTCGTCGAGCGTCCCGTTGACCCGGAGCGTCTCCTTCCAACCCGGCGTGAGCAGCACCGTGCCCACCGGCCCCGAGGCACCTGACACGTCGACCCGCAGGAGGTCGGGGCGTTCCCAGGCGAAGCCCGGTGGACCGCCGACGAGGCGAGCACGCATCGAACCGTCCGACGTCCGGAAGCACACCACCGCGGCGGTGGACCGGTCGATCACCGCTCGACAGTGGTCGTCGAGTTCGTCGATGGACTTCATCATGACGCCGAGCGGACGCTGTCCGACGGTGTCCTCCAGCATCTCCACGTCGTCGATGGACGTCATGTCACTCCTCGCCCCAGGGTCAGCCGATCGATCACGTGGGAACCGTCCGATCAGCGTAGGAGGTCGAGACGATGGCTGACAGGAGGCGGCAGGGCGACCCGCCGGCCAGAGGAGCGACTGGCCATGCTCTACGGGTACGAGGTGATGTCGGTCTGACCGAAGTCCGCTCCCTTGAACAACAGCGGCACACCTTCGAGCGCAGCGACGGCGTAGGCGAAGCAGTCGCCGAAGTTCAGCCCGGCAGGATGGCGGCCCTTGCCGAAGCGTCGCCACGCGGTGCACGCCGTTGTCGCGTGTGCGGTGTCGACGGCGACGATCTCGTCGATCGTGGCGTCGACCAACAGATCGAGGTCGCGCCCAGCGTCGGGCCCTTGCCGCGACTCGACGACGATCCGTGCCTCGACCAACGAGACCGCACTCAGGTGTGCCACCTCATCCGTCAGCGCGTGCAACATCCGTTCGGCATCGTTCTCGCCCAGGACGATCGCCACCAACGCTGACGTGTCGACAGCGATCACGAGGGAAGCCCGTGCTCGTCGTAGCCGAGGATCTCGTCCTCGGATCGTGCGTCCGCGGTCTGCCGGGCGCGACCCCGAGCGATGATCTCGGTCAGATCGTCGCGATCCGCGAGCCGACCCTTCCGACGCAAAGAAGCCAGCCGCTGCTCGATCGCCTCGCGCACGGCGGTCGTGATCGGGAGTCCAGTGAGTGTTGCGAGCTCGCGGGCCAACCGGTCGGTCTCTGCGTCCTTGATGTTCAACGCCACGGAAGGAAGATTACCAGGCACCTTTCTTCCTCTCCTTCAGCCTCCGTCTGGTCGGGCCATCGCGAGCAGTTCACCCGGTTGGTACACGGAGTCCGAACATGAACGTGCGGACGTCGTTTCTCCGCCGCACCACGTGCACACAGCCACTGCTTGCTCCTTCGTCAGTCCACGCGCATCTGCGCCGTGGACATGGTCGGGAGCTGTGGCCCCGAGGACCCGTTGAGTGGGTCTGACTCGACAAGTGGTGGTGTCGGAGGGGGGACTTGAACCCCCACGCCCTTGCGGGCACTAGCCCCTCAAGCTAGCGCGTCTGCCAATTCCGCCACTCCGACGTGGCCTCCCGGATACCTCCGGGCGGACGGGT
>JBPEXB010000239.1:0-12690 GCA_052032125.1 Acidimicrobiia bacterium | reverse complement strand
CTCCTGCTCCGTCCGTTCGGGAGATCGGACCTGCGGGTACGTACCGCTGCATCCGGGTCGGAGGACCACAGCCGCGTCGACATCCCGCTGCTCGACGCCGGGGAGATCGAGCGCATCCTCGTACGCGTGCTCCCGGACGCGGTGCCACTCCCGGACCTGGCACCCGCTCCACCCGGCGCACGTCGCCGTGCGCGACTGCGGGGCCTCGTCGCCGGCACGGCCCTCGGCGGTGTCCTCGGGGTCATCGCCCTCGCCACGTCGGGGTTCGTCGCCGGAGGCGTCGTCCTGTCCCTGACCGCAGCGGGCGGACTCGTGGTCGGCGAGCTCGCCTATCGGGGGCTCGGCGCCGCCTCCTCGACGAGCGAAGCGGGGACGATCCTGCTCCACGCGCGCGCCGGAGCGCTCACCCGCCACCACGCGATCGTGCCGGCGCCGCGCCTCCAGTCCGCCGCGGTCGAGGCGACGTGGTTCCAGCGCCGCCGGTCGCTGGCCACGCTGCGTCTCGACCTCGCCGGCGCACAGGTGAGCGTCGTCGACCGGGACATCGACGACGCCCACGCGCTCCTCGCCAGCGGCATCAGCGCCTGAGGCCGCCACCGTCGCGATCGTTGCCCGGGAACACGACGGCCCCCCGCACGTCGTGCGGGGGGCCGTGTCGGATCTCGCCGGCGGACCGGCAGTCTCACCTGCTCAGCAGGTGGTCAGACCTCGATGAAGATGCACTCGCCGGGGCACTCCTCGGCGGACTCGACGGTGATGTCCTCCTGGCCGGCCGGCACCACCGCCAGACCCTCCGCACCCTGGGGATTGCCGTGCTCGGCGGCATAGATCGTGTCACCTTCGCGCACGTAGGCGAGGCCGTCGTCGAGCAGCGTGAAGACATCGGGAGCGATCTCGGCGCACAGGCCGTCGCCGGTGCACAGATCCTGATCGATCCAGACCTTCATCCGAGCCTCCGCGGGGTCGCGATATCTCTGATGTCTCGGAAAAACCAGGATGCTCATGTAGGTTTTCCTGGCGGCCGAAGACACTGTGTAGAGAAAAACGGACGCTCCGTATACTGCGACGCACCAATGCTCGACGATCAACAGCGACAGGACTACGAACGGCAACTCTCCGCACTGCGGGGAACTGCCCAGGCGCTCGAAGATGAGGTCGCCGTGCTGCGGAGGCGCCTGCAGGACGCACCCCGCCGAGTCCGGATCCTCGAAGAGCGGGTCGCCGAGGCCAAGGGCCAGCTCGCCCAGGCCGCCGCGCAGAACGAGAAGCTCACCACCGTCCTCGAAGAGGCCCGCGAGCAGCTCGCCGTGCTGCGCGAGGAGGTCGAGAAGCTCACCGCCCCGCCCAACCCCTTCGGCACCGTGCTGGGCGTGAACACCGACAGCACCGTCGACGTCATGAGCGGCGGACGCAAGATGCGGGTGAACGCACAACCGTCGGTCGACATCAAGCAACTGCAGCGCGGACAGGAAGTCCTGCTCAACGACTCGATGAACATCGTCGAGGTCCGCAGCTTCGACGGCCAGGGCGAGGTCGTCTCCGTCAAGGAAGAGCTGGGCGACAACCGCATCCTGGTGCTGGCGCATGCCGACGAGGAGCGGGTCGTCGAACGGGCCGAGCCGCTGGCGGGAGAGAGGCTGCGCCCCGGCGACCACGTGCGCATCGAGTCCCGCACCGGCCTCGCCTACGAGAAGCTCATCCGCCCCGAGGTCGAGGAACTGGTCCTCGAAGAGGTCCCGGACATCAGCTACGAGCAGGTCGGCGGGCTGCGCGAGCAGATCGAGTCGATTCGCGACGCCGTCGAGCTGCCCTACGTGCATCGGGACCTGTTCGAGGAGTACGGCTTGGTGGCTCCCAAGGGCGTGCTGCTCTACGGACCTCCTGGCTGCGGCAAGACGCTGATCGCCAAGGCGGTCGCCAACAGCCTGGCCGACGCAGTCGCCGAGCGCATGGGCCACGAGGATGCCCGGTCCTACTTCCTCAACATCAAGGGCCCGGAGCTCCTCAACAAGTACGTGGGCGAGACCGAGCGCCAGATCCGGCTGATCTTCCAGCGGGCCAAGGAGAAGGCGGACGAGGGCGTGCCCGTGATCGTCTTCTTCGACGAGATGGACTCGCTCTTCCGCACCCGCGGCAGCGGCATCTCGTCCGACGTCGAGTCGACCATCGTCCCCCAGCTGCTCTCCGAGCTCGACGGCGTCGAGTCCCTCAAGAACGTCATGGTCATCGGGGCCTCCAACCGTGAGGACCTCATCGACCCGGCGATCCTTCGTCCCGGACGCCTCGACGTGAAGATCAAGATCGCCCGGCCGGACGCCGACGCCGCCCGCCAGATCTTCAAGATCTACCTCTCTCCCGACCTCCCGTTCGACGAGGCCGCCCTGGCCGATGCCGGCGGCGACCGGGCCACGCTCATCGAGCAGATGGTCGAGCGGACCGTCGATGCCATGTATTCCACCGACGAGGAGAACCAGTTCCTCGAGGTGACCTATCAGAACGGCGACCGCGAGGTCCTCTACTTCAAGGACTTCTCCTCCGGGGCGATGATCGAGAACATCGTGCGGAGAGCGAAGAAGGACGCCATCAAGCGCCGGATCGCCGGCGAGCGCGGCGGCATCCTCGTCGACGACCTGCTCACCGCCATCAAGCAGGAGTTCCGCGAGCACGAGGACCTGCCCAACACCACCAACCCAGACGACTGGGCCAAGATCTCCGGGAAGAAGGGCGAGCGGATCGTCTACGTGCGGACCCTCATCACCGGCGAGGACGAGCCGAGGACGATCGACGCCATCGGCACCGGCCAGTACCTCTAGTGAACGGCACGTCCGCGTCCATCCCCCTCATCCCCGGACCCCTCACCAGGGGGCGCTGACATGGCCATCCCCAAGGTGCTCGGGACCGAGACCGAGTTCGGGATCACGGTCCGCAACCAGCCCGACTTCAATCCGGCGCTCGCCTCGTCACAGCTGGTCAACTCGTACCAGGGCGGCCGGGTGCGGGTGCAGTGGTCGTTCGACGAGGAGTCGCCCGGGCGCGACGCCCGCGGGTTCGGCTACGAGACCTACGGCCTGGCCGACGTCGACTCGGGGCTCGTCAACGTGGTGCTCTCGAACGGCGCTCGCTTCTACGTGGACCACGCCCATCCCGAGTACTCGGGGCCAGAGTGCGTCGACCCGCTGCAGGGTGCGTTGTACGACAAGGTGGGGGAGCGCGTGGTGGCCAGCGCCGCCGAAGCCATGCGGCCGCTGCTCCGGCCCGAGGAAGACCTGCGGATCCACAAGAACAACAGTGACGGCAAGGGCAATTCCTACGGCTTCCACGAGAACTACCTCGTCTCCCGGATGCTGCCGTTCGCGGATCTGATCCACTTCGGCACCACCTGGATGGTCTCCCGTCAGATCTTCACGGGCTCGGGCAAGCTGGGCGCCGAGAACGGCCGCCCGCGGGTGCCCTACCAGCTGACACAACGCGCAGACTTCTTCGAGGAGGAGGTCGGGCTCGAGACAACGCTCAAGCGCCCGATCATCAACACGAGAGACGAGCCGCACGGCGACGCCTCGAAGTACCGGCGGCTCCACGTGATCATCGGCGACGCCAACATGTCGGAGGTCCAGACGTACCTCAAGCTGGGCACGACCGCCCTGTTGCTGTCGGCGATCGAGGACGGGGCACTGCCCGACGCGCTGGAGCTGTTCGATCCCGTCGAAGCGACCTGGAAGGTGAGCCACGACCTGACCATGCGGGAGCCGCTGGCGCTGGCGGATCGCGGCACGATCACCGTGCTGGAGCTCCAACGCCAGTACTTCGAGTGGCTCTCGAAGTACGCCGAACAGGAGCTCCCGGAGGAGACCTGGGGCGAGGTGATCCGCGAGTGGGGTGCGGTGCTCGACGACCTCGAGCAGGACCCGATGCGCACCGCCGATCGGCTCGACTGGGCCGCCAAGTACGCCATGCTCGACGGCTTCCGGGAGCGGGACGAGCTCGCGTGGGACGACCCGAAGCTGGCGATGATCGCCCTGCAGTACCACGACACCGATCCCGAGCGGGGTCTCGCCTACCGGCTGGAGCGCCGCAACTCGCTGCGGCGCCTCTTCACCGACGAGGAGGTGGAGGCCGCCACGGTGGCGCCGCCCGACCAGACCCGGGCCTACTTCCGGGGCCGTTGCGTGGCGCAGTATCCCGACTCGCTGGTGGCCGCCAACTGGGACTCCCTGGTGTTCGACACGGGCGAGGCCTCCCTCAAGCGGGTGCCTATGATGGAGCCCCTGCGGGGAACGAAAGACGTGGTGGGCGATCTGCTCGACGCCTCACCGGAGGCCGCCGACCTGATCGCAGCGCTCGAAGAGAGCTGAGCCGATGCGGCCCGCCACCCACCAAGATCAACTCGGACACGGCACCGCACGCGCCACCCGTCACTTCCGGGCGCAGCGGGGCCGTTGACGACAGGAGGAGCCATGGCACAGGAACGCAAGCAGACGCAGCGGACCGAAGAAGAAGCCGAGGTCGTCGACGAGCAGGTCGAGACCGAGGAAGACGAGGAGTCGGCGGTCGAGAAGATCGACGACCTGCTCGACGAGATCGACTCGGTGCTCGAAGAGAACGCCGAGGAGTTCGTCAAGAACTACGTCCAGAAGGGCGGCGAGTGAGCACGGGACTTCCTCTGGAGGGACCGCAACCGGGCTCGAGCTTCGCCGACCTGCTGCGTTCGCTCGAGCTGGATCCACAATGGGCGGTGCCGAGCGGCACCCGCCCCACCGACCTCCCCGCCCCTGAGGCGACCACGGTCATGGCGCTGCGTTTCGACGGCGGCGTCGTGATGGTCGGCGACCGCCAGGCCACCGAGGGCTACACCGTCGCCCACCGGCGGATGCAGAAGGTCTTCGCCGCCGACGCCTATTCGGCCATCGCCATCTCCGGCACCGCCGGGCTGGCGATCGAGATGGCCCGTCTGTTCCAGACCGAGCTGGAGCACTACGAGAAGCTGGAGGGCGTGCGGCTGAGCCTCGACGGCAAGGCGAACTTCCTGGCCCGCCTGGTGCGCCAGCACCTCTCGCTGGCCTTCCAGGGGCTGGTGGTCGTGCCGCTGTTCTGCGGCTTCGAGCCGAGCACCGCCAGCGGCCATGTGTTCACCTTCGACGTGGTGGGCGGCCGGTACGAGGAGCACGACTTCGGGGCAACCGGCTCCGGCAGCCGCGAGGCTCGCTCCTACCTCCGCACCGTCCACGACCCCGACGCCGACATGGCCGGCGCCGTCGACCACGCCATGGAGGCGCTGGTGACGGCCGCCGAGCAGGATGTCGCCACCGGAGGACCCGACATCCGGCGGGGCATCTACCCGAACGTCGTCACGGTCACCGCCGAAGGCTTGCGTGATCTCCCGGAGGCGCAGGTCGCCGCAGCGGCCGAGCGGGCGCTGGAGGCCGTCGTATGAGCATGCCCTTCTACGTCCCGCCGGAGCAGCTGGTCAAGGACCGGGCCGAATACGCCCGCAAGGGCATCGCCCGCGGCCGCTCGATCGTGGGCCTGGACACCCAGGAGGGCATGCTGCTGCTGGCCGAGAACCCGAGCGGCACGCTCACCAAGATCTCGGAGATCTACGACCGGATCGCCTTCGCCGGCGTCGGCAAGTACAACGAGTTCGAGAGCCTGCGGGTGGCCGGCATCCGCCACGCCGACGTCAAGGGCTACCAGTACGGGCGCTCCGACGTCACCGCCAAGAGCCTCGCATCGGCGTTCTCCCAGACGCTGGGCAACATCTTCGTGCAAGGCCCCAAGCCCTTCGAGGTCGAGATCCTCATCGCCGAAGTCGGGTCGTCGCCGGGCGAAGACCGCCTCTACAAGGTCACGTACGACGGGACCCTCTACGACGAGCGCGGGTTCGCTGCCATCGGCGGCCAGTCCGAGGCGCTCAGCGACAAGATCGGCGAGACCTACAACGGGACCCCGACGCTGGCCGAGGCGCTGCCGATGGCGGCTGGAGCCTTCCGGGCCATCGAAGAGCGTGAGATCGACGGGTGGGAGGCCGCCATCCTCGAGCGCGATCGTCCCCGAAGGACCTTCCGCCGCCTCACCGCCGAGGAGCTCGCCGCCATCTGACCGAGGTCAGAAGTAGCGGCCGATCCGGATCCAGATGAGGACGGCCAACAGCGCCGCAGCCACGACCCACCACAGCACCGAGATCCGCATGTCCGGTGACTTGCCGACACCGGCCGGTTCGATCTCGATGGTGGCCACGTCCGCCTCGATCTCGTCGAGGATCAGGCGGGCGGCGTCCAGCTCCTCTTCGGGCACCAGCACCTCGGTGACCGCCATCCGGCCGACCGTGACCGGATAGGGCCCCATCGGCTCGCCGCGCACGACGGCCGGGATGCCCTCGGCCTGCAGGCGGGCGGCGAGCAGGCGTGCGACGGTCAGGTCCCCGGCGCTCGTCACCGCTCGCATCGGTCCGTGAACGGGCTCGTCCATGCCCGAATTCTGGCGCATCGCGCCGGATGTGCGCGCCGGCGGGCCGCAGGCGCAGGTCGGAGGGGTGCGTGGCCATACCCCCACTGGCCCCCTAGCCTGAACTCATGCAGCGGCGCATCTACGGCATCGAGAACGAGTACGGGGTGACGTGCACGTTGCGGGGCCAGCGCCGCCTCAGCCCCGACGAAGTCGCCCGCTACCTCTTCCGCCGGGTGGTGTCGTGGGGCCGCAGCTCCAACGTGTTCCTCGAGAACGGCGCCCGGCTGTACCTCGACGTCGGCAGCCATCCCGAGTACGCCACGCCCGAGTGCGACAACCTCTACGACCTCGTTGCCCACGACAAGGCGGGCGAGCGGGTTCTGGAGGGCCTGCAACGATCCGCCGAGCAGCGGCTCGAGGAAGAGGGGATCCGGGGCCAGATCTTCCTGTTCAAGAACAACACCGACTCGGCGGGCAACTCCTACGGCTGCCACGAGAACTTCCTGGTCGGCCGGCATGGCGACTTCCAGAAGACGGTCGAGACGCTCATCCCGTTCCTGGTGACCCGCCAGATCTTCTGCGGGGCCGGCAAGCTCCTCCAGACCGCCCGCGGCACCGTGTTCTGCATCGCCCAGCGCGCCGAGCACATCTGGGAGGGCGTGTCGTCGGCCACCACCCGGTCTCGTCCGATCATCAACACTCGGGACGAGCCGCACGCTGACGCCGAGCGGTACCGGCGCCTCCATGTCATCGCCGGCGACTCCAACATGAGCGAGTACGCCACCTACGTGAAGGTGGGGGCCACCGCCGCTCTTCTCGAGATGCTCGAGGCGAACGTCGTGTTCCGTGACCTGTCGCTCGACAACCCGATCCGGGCGATCCGCGAGATCAGCCACGACCCGACCTGCCGCCGCAAGGTCCGGCTGTCGAACGGTCGGGAGCTGTCGGCGCTCGACATCCAATGGGAGTACCTCGACCGGGCCATGCGGTACGGGCGCAACCCCGGCTTCTCGCCGGCCGTCGCCAAGGCCGTCGAGATGTGGGAGCACGTGCTGACCGGTCTCGAGAAGGACCCGCTGTCGCTGAGCCGCGAGGTCGATTGGGTCACCAAGTACCACCTGATCGAGCGGTACCAGGAGCGGCACGACCTCTCCCTGTCAGACGCGAAGCTGGCCCTGGTGGACCTGAGCTATCACGACGTGACGCCCGAACGGGGCCTCTACTACTTGATGTCCCGCAAGGGTCTGGTCGATCGGGTCGTCACCGACGCCGCCATCGCCGAGGCAGTGGTCAAGCCGCCCCAGACCACCCGGGCCCGGCTGCGCGGCGAGTTCATCCGGGCCGCCAAGGCCAAGAAGCGGGACTTCACCGTGGACTGGGTCCACCTCAAGCTCAACGACCAGGCGCAGCGCACGGTGCTGTGCAAGGACCCGTTCAAGGCGGTCGATGAGCGGGTCGAGAGGCTCATCGCCAGCCTCTGAGCTGCGCTCAGAGGCTGGGGTACCGAGTACCAAGTACTGAGTACTGAGTACGGCTGCCGGGCCAGGGACCGCCCCACATCCGTACCCGCCCTGCAGTGTTGCGCTTGGGGACGTTGTTGACGCGAACGGGACCGGCTCATGCTCCCCCTCGGGGGGAGCTGTCCCGAAGGGACTGAGGGGGCTCGCACACGCCTGCAGGGCACGACGGTCGATGCGATTCCAAGAGCGCTCAGCCGCCTCTGAAGGCACGCGCCGCTACGGCCCCCTCCGGCCTCCGGCCACCTCCCCCCACGGGGAGGATCTGGCAGACGACCGCGCTCAGGGTGGGAGCCCATGGTTCGACGAGCACAGACCACTCGTCTACAACCTCTCCGACCACAACCCCGCAGGGGCGGTGGCCCGTACTCCGGTACCCAGTACCTGGTACCGAGTACCTCGTACCCGGTACCCGGTATTGGCACGAGGCACTCGTAACATCCGCGCGTGAGCACCCGACACGTTGTGCGCCGCCTTCTCGAACCGTCGGGGGCCGCCGGGCTGGTGGCCCTCTCGGTCGTCGTGGGCATCCTCGTCGGGCTGGCCGCGGCCGGGTTGATCCTGGCGGTCGGCCTTCTCGGCGACCTCATCGGCACCCACGATCCGTCGCACCTCGTGTGGTGGGTCCCGCTCCTGACGGTCCCGCTCGGTCTGACCGCCGCCCACCAGCTGGCCCGGCGGCTGGCACCGGAGGCGGCCGGCGACGGCGTCCCCGAGACGGCGGCGGCGCTGGCGGTGCGGGCCGGATACCTCCCGACCAGGGCTTTCTTCGTCAAGATGGTCGCCACCGCCCTGACGATCGGAGGAGGCGGCTCCGCCGGGCGCGAGGGGCCGATGGTCCAGATCGGCGGCACGATCGGCTCCAAGGCGGGCCGCCTGGCCGGCCTGGGCGAAGACCGCATCCGCAGTCTGGTGGCGGCAGGCGCCGGAGCGGCCATCGGCGCCAGCTTCAACGCCCCGATCGCCGGCATGCTGTTCGCGCTCGAGGTCATCCTCGGCGCCTTCGCCATCCGCCACCTCAACGTGGTGGTGGTGACGTCGGTGACGGCGGCGGTCACCGCCAGGAGCATCGTCGGGAGCAACCGGCTGCTCAGCGCCTTCGCCTTCCAGCTGCGCGATGCCCGCGAGTTGGTGCTCTACGCGCTGCTCGGCGTGCTGACCGTCATCACCGCCGTGGTGTTCCTCCGGCTCACCGAGCGCATCGAGACGTTGCGGCTGGGCAGCTACGAGTGGTTGCGGGCGCCGGTGCTCGGCCTGGCGGTCGCCGGGCTGGCGATCATGGCTCCCGAGGTGCTCGGGGACGGCCAGGAGTTCGTGGCCGACCTGGTGCGCCCCATCGAGGTCGAGCCGTTCGTGTGGTGGGCCCTGCTGGGAATGGCCGGCTTGAAGGTGATCGTGACCTCGCTGACCCTCGGCGCCAGAGGTTCAGGCGGTGCCTTCATGCCGTCGCTGTTCATCGGTGCCGCCGTCGGAGCCGGCTTCGGCGAGTTGTTGGAGCCGGTGTGGACCGTCAGCACGCTCAGCCCCGGCGCCTTCGCCGTGGTGGGGATGGCGGCCAGCTTCGCGGCCATCGCCAGGGCGCCGCTGACCTCGATCCTGATCGTGTTCGAGATCACCGGTGACTACGGCCTCGTCCTCCCGTTGATGCTGGCGACCTCGGTCGCCACGGTGATCGCCGACCGCATCGAGCCGCAGAGCATCTACACCATGGCCCTGGCGCGAATGGGCATCAGGACGCTGCGCCCGGCCGAAGTCGACCTGCTCGACACGATCGTGGTGTCGGAGGTGATGTCGCAGGAGGCCCCGGCGATCGAACCGGAGGCCACGACCACCGTCGCCCAAGGGCTGCTCGACCGGCATCGGAGTCACGGCCTGGCGGTGGTCGACGACGGCGTGCTGGTGGGGATCGTGGCGATCACCGACATCGTGAGGGGCGGCGGTCCGGCAGATCAGGTCCAGGTGGGAGACGTCATGACCCCCGATCCGGTCACGGTGCCCGCCGACGCCGAGGTGTCCCATGCGCTGGAGCGGATGGCGGCCCTCGGGATCGGGCGCCTGCCGGTGGTCGACCCGGGCGACCCCGATCGGCTCGTCGGCATGTTCCGCCGCGAGGATGCCGTGCGGGCGTACCACATGGCCCTGGCCCGGCGCTCGGATCACGAGCTGTCTCGTCAGCGACTGGGACGCCGGACCCGCCCCGAGACGGAGTTCTTCGAGTTCATCGTGCCGCCCGGCTCGATGGCCGACGGCCGGCCGATCCGCCAGCTGCCCTGGCCGGGGGGCTGCACCGTGGTCTCCGTGCGCCGGGAGCGAGCGGTCCTGGTGCCGAAGGGCGACACGGTGCTGTCGGCGGGCGACCGCCTCACCATCTATGGCACCGACGCCGGCCGGCGGCGCCTGGTCGCACGCTTCGCCGGCCCGATGCCACCAGAGGATGCTTCCCGGGCGGAGGCAACTGACATACAGTGACCCCGCTCCATGCGCAAAGTCATCGAACGCCTCCTCAACCTGCTCGCCTTCCTCCTGACCACCGATCGGCCCGTGTCCGCCGAGGAGATCCGGATGACGGTGGCCGGGTACGACCAGTCCTCGGACGAGGCCTTCCGGCGCATGTTCGAACGCGACAAGGACCTTCTGAGGCAGATGGGGATCCCGCTCGAGTGGCGGCCGACCGACGCCTGGGAGGTCGAGTTCGGCTACGTGATCCCGTCGGACCGCTACGAGATGCCGGATCCCGGACTGACCGACGAGGAGCGCACGGCGTTGTGGCTGGCCGGCCAGATCGTGCGGGTGGGTGGGCAGCCCAGCGGGCCCGAGGCGGTGCTCAAGCTGGGCGGTGCGCCGATGGCGGGCGGCGGCGAGCCGCTGGCGGCCGATCTGGGTCTGGCGGCCGATCTGCTCGGGGTGGTGTTCCAGGCGGTCGGTGAGTCGCGCGAGCTGGGATTCACCTACCGGGACAAGCGCCGGCGCCTCCATCCCTACGGCATGCTGCACCAGCGGGGTCACTGGTACATGGTCGGGCCCGAGCAGACCGCCGGCGGCGAGCTGCGCATGTTCCGCGTGGACCGGGCGTCGGACTTCCAGCTGGGTGAGACCGCCGCGGCCTTCGAGCGTCCCGCCGGGTTCTCGGTGCGCGACGCCAGCAGCGGCCTGCCGTGGGAGGCGGGGGACGATCAGATCACCGCCCGGGTCCGCTTCGATGCCGGGGTGGCGTGGTGGGCGCTCCGCCAGCTCCCGAGGACCGCCGAGGTGGTCCACGAGGACGATGGCTCGGTCGTGGCGGACGTCGCGGTGGCGAGCTCCGACGCCTTCATCGGTTGGATCCTCGGGTTCGACGCCGCCGCCGAGATCATCTCACCGCCTGCGCTGCGGGCGCTGATGATCGACCGGGTGCGAGGAGTGGCGTGAGCTCGCCTCGCACCGCCCAGCGCCTCAACCGCATCCTGGCGATGCTCCCGTGGGTCATCGCCCATCCGGGTGCCACCGTCGACGAGGTCACGTCCCGCTTCGGGTACAGCCAGAAGGAGTTGGTGGCCGACCTCGACCTGGTGTTCGTGTGCGGGCTTCCCGGCTACGGGCCGGGGGACCTCATGGAGGCGTACGTCGATGGCGACGAGGTGATCGTCGACATGGCCGACTACTTCTCCCGGCCGCTGCGGCTCAGCCCGCCAGAGGCGCTGGGGCTGCTGGCAGCGGGGATGGCATTGGCGAGCACCGACCAGGCCCCGCCGGCGCTGGAGCGGGCGGTCGAGAAGCTGGCCGCCGTCGTGTTGCCGGGGGCGGCCGACACCCTCGCCGTGGAGCTGGCAGCCGAGCCCGATGTGCTCGACACCCTCCGAGCGGCGGCAGGCGAGCACGAGGTCGTCAACATCACCTACCTCGCCCTGGCGACGAACGAGGAGTCGGTCAGAGATGTCGAGCCCTGGACCGTGTTCTCGTCGCTCGGCAACTGGTATCTGTCCGCCCACTGCCGCCTGAAGGGGGAGGAGCGGGTGTTCCGGGTGGACCGGATTCGGGAGGCGAGACCCCAGGGCGAGCGGTTCGACCCGCCCGCCGTGTTGCCCAGCCCGGAGGTGCGTTTCACACCGTCGGAGGACGACGTGTACGCCACCCTCGCCCTGGGGCCGCGGGCTCGCTGGGTGGCCGAGTACTACCCGGTGGAGGTCATCGAGGATCGGGGCGACACGCTGGTCGTGCGCTTCGCCGCCTCCGACCCGATGGTGGCCGCCCGCCTGCTGCTCCGCCTGGGACCGACTGCCGAGCTCGTGGACGGCGACGCCGTGGAGGCTTCGGTCGCCTCGCTGCGCGCCGAGATCCTGAGGCGCTACGACGCCTGAGCGGATGACTAGTCCGCGCAGTGCTATTTGCCGAATAGTCCCTCAGGCGGCGCGAGCCGACGCCGATACCAAGAAGGACTGGCAGACGGTATTTGGGAGAAACTCGATGACCACGATCAAGACCACCTGCGCCCACTGCGGAGATGTGGAGCTCGGCCCGGAGGACATCTGGCTGGAGCTCGACCCGTCGAAGAACTCGGGCGCCTATCGCTTCTTCTGCCCCAGCTGCAACTCGCTGCAGCGGCGGCCCGCCAACAACCGCATCGTGAGCGTCCTGCTCGCCACCGGCGTCAGCTACGACGTGTTGCCGCCCGATCCGATCACCGAGACCGAGATCGAGGACTTCGTCGCCCACATGGATTCCGTCGAAGACTGGGCCAAGCTGCTCGCTT
>JBPEXB010000238.1:0-1934 GCA_052032125.1 Acidimicrobiia bacterium | reverse complement strand
CGAGTCCATCGACTCGAGCCACTGCATGGCGACACCGTCGTACCCGCCGCCGACCCCGCCGTCGTCGGTGCAGGGATGCTGCTCATAGCGGAGGATGTGACGGGCCAATTCGGGCGTGTCGCGGATCAGCGGCCCGTGCACGTCGTGCCAGTGCGTCAGGAACTCGTCGTGGGTGAGCGCCGGGTTGCGATGGAGCAGCGCGGTGAGGCGGATCATCAGATCCACTGTCCCGCGTCGACGCCGATGAACTGCCCGGTGATCGGGCGGGCGAGGTCGGAGGCGAAGAACACCGCGGCGCCGGCGATCTCGGCGGCCGGTGCCAGGTAGCCGAGCGCCGTCTCGGACGCGACCTCGGCGTAGACCTCGTCGGGCGTGATGCCCCGCTCCTTGGCCTGCATCTCGAAGTAGATCTCGACGTTGGGGCCCATGATGTAGCCGGGATGCACGGCGTTGACCCGGATGCCGTGCTCGCCGAGCTCGGCGGCGAGGGTGCGGGTCGCGACGGCCAGCGCCCCCTTCGACGCGGCGTAGGCGCCGTAGGCCTTCTCGATGTTGTTGGTGGACGACATCGTGTTGATCATCACTATCCGACCGTCGCCCGCTGCCTTCAACGCGGGCAGCGCCGCCTGGGTCATGGTCAACGCACCGAAGAAGTTGACGTCCATCGTCCGCTTCCACCGGCGGAGCTCGGCGTCCTCGAACGTGGAGAAGTCACCGCCGTGGAAGGCGTTGTTGACCAGGATGTGGAGCCCGCCCAGGCGCTCGACGGCGACCCCCACGGCAGCGTCGCACGCCTCGCGGTCGGTCACGTCGACCGCGGCGACCTCGGCCCGCCGCCCGTGCTCTCGCACCAGCGTGGCGACCTCCTCGGACTGCTCGGTCTTCCGTGCACAGAGCACGACGTCGGCGCCCTCGCGGGCGTACGCGAGCGCGATCTCGCGCCCGAGCCCGGGCCCCACCCCGGCGACGAGCGCGACGCGATCGTCCAGCAATCCCATTGTCTGCCCCCTGGCACTAGAAGACGGTGTAGCCCCCGTCGAACGTGATGGTGTCCCCGGTGTGGAAGTCGACCGAGCGATCGCAGAGGTAGGCGGCGAGCGAGCGGTAGTCGTCGCCGCTGGCCCACCGACGCACCGGCGTGCGCTTGGTGGTGGCCTCGCGGAACCGGTCGTCCTGGTAGCCGCCCTCGGCCATCTCGGTCCGGGTCCAGCCCGGCAGGACGGCGTTGACCCGGATGCCGTGGCGGGCGAGACCGACCGCCGACGAACGAACCAGCCCGAGCAGTGCCGTCTTCGAGGTGGCGTAGTGCGGGTTGGCCGGCGCGCCGTGGACGGCCGACGTCGAAGAGATGGCGACGATCGCTCCCCCGTCGCCCTGTTCGATCATCTGCTTGGCGCAGTCGCGCAGCGTGAGGAACGCACCGTCGAGGTTGATCGCCATGACCCGGCGCCACTCCTCGAGCGTGAGGTCCTGGAGCTGGCCGAGGCCCGACGTGCCCGCGTTCGCCACGCAGATGTCGATGCGACCGAGCTCGTCGACGGTCTGCGTGACCGCAGCGCCGACGGATGCTTCGTCGGAGACGTCGCAGGCGACGGCGACCGCTCGCACGCCGAGTGCCTCCAGCGTCGAGACGGCGTCGGCCGACTTCTCGGCGTTGCGCGCCAACACCGCCACGTCGGCGCCGGCAGCGGCGATGCCCTCCGCGAACCCGAGACCGATGCCACCGTTGCCGCCGGTCACCACGGCGACCTGACCGGAGAGGTCGATGCTCATGGGGTGGGCGGCTTCTGGCCGGTGATGGTCCAGTACACCTGGCGGGCCATCGACACCTGCAGGTCCTTGGTCTTGATGCCCCAGAACTCGAAGCCCATCTGGTGGTCGGAGACGTGGGCGAGCATCGACACCACGACGCCGGCCTGCGCCATCGGGTCGAG
>JBPEXB010000237.1:0-2981 GCA_052032125.1 Acidimicrobiia bacterium | reverse complement strand
ACAACGTCCCCGCCCGCCACACGTCCGGGGGCGGAGACGCGTCCGGGCTCCGGGACCCGGGCTCCGGGTACCGGGGCTCTTCGCAGACGGGTCGCCCCCATCCGGGCCCCCTTGCCTCCAGCATCGTGCACGGCAGGGCCCTCGTTCCCCCCGAGGGGGAACATGGAGGGATCGCTCAGTTGCGGTACCTCACCGATGTCTCTATTCCAATTTGCGGGGAGATCGAGCGGGCGACGGGGCAGTAGTCGGCGTGGAAGCCGAGGACCCGGTCGACGGCCTCCTTCTGGTCGTCCTCGACGCCCATCAGGTGATAGGTCACCTTGATCCGCTTGACCACGAGCACTCGCCCGTCCTTCTCGACCTCACCGATCACCGTCGACGTGAGGTTGCCTCCACTTGCATTGATGCCACGCGCCTCCAGCGCGCCTCCGAAGGTTCCTGTCAGTCAGCCGCCGGCGGCAGCCACCAGATAGTCGATCGTGGTGGCGTCGGGAGGGAAGTCGTCGGGCGAGACCCCATAGTGCTCGGCGATCTCGCTGTGCACCCCGAAGGTGACATCGGTCTCGACCGCCGGGAGCGTGGCCCGGCGCATCGGCCCCTTGATCCGCTCGATCTCGATCCGTGACTCGTAGACGACGCTCACTGGCTGCTCTCCCTTCCTCGGAGAGGGCACGGTAGCGACGGGTCAGGGAGCGGTCGTGTCGGTCGTCGGGTCCGGCGGCGGGGCGGTCGTGTCGGTCGACTCGGGGATGGTGATGGTGGTGGCGGATCCGCCGTCCCTGGTCACGAAGCCGATCTGCATACCCGGATGGTCCGCCAGGAAGGCGGTGAGGCACGGTGACGTCGCCACCAGGTCCAACCAGGTGGACGGTTCGGCGGTGGTCATCAGCTCGACGTACCCGGCGGCCGAGGCGTTGACTCGAGCTCGCACACCTTCGTCCCGGAGACATGTCTCCAGAAGTCGGAGATCTTCGGGAGCTGCCTCGACGAGGAGCAGCGTGGTCGTCGTGGTCTCGGGGGTCGTCGTGCTGGTGGTGCTCGTGCTGGTCGTTGGCTCCTCAGGCGGGGCGGTCGTGTCCGTCGTCGCCGGACCGGCCTCGGGCTCGGTTCCCCCGCTCAGCGACACCACTGTCACGATGGCCGTCAGGGCGAGGAGGGCCCCGAGCACCAACGCCACGGGTGACCGCAGGAGCTCTCGCACTCGACTGGTCTGGGTCTCTTCGCTCACGATCCCATTGTGCCGAGCGCCACGCACTGTGCCCTGAGAACGAGGTGAGAAGACGTCCGTGGCCTGCGGCCACGGACGTGTACTGAGTACTGAGTACTTGGTACCCGGTACCGCGAGGCCGGAGAGGGAGCACGAGGAGGAAGCTCCGCCCGCCTGGCCTCGCAACAGAGAGACCCTGCGTGCACGCAGGGTCTCTCGAGTGCAGCCTCCACCATCCCAAGCGGAGTGGACAGCGGCGAGCGGTGCTCCAACCGCCATCTGTGGTCATCCTACTCCCGGGTTCCGGCCGCCGAAAGCAGTTCTTTTCAGCCGGTGCTCGCGACCGCCTGGGCGACGGCCCGCCTCGTGTACACCTGTGCCAGGTGGGCCTTGTAGGCCTCGGAGCCGTAGAGGTCTTCGAGCACCGCCACGTCCTCCGTCGCCCGCTGGGCAGCGGCGGCGATCGCCTGGTCGGAGCCGTCGGTTCCGATGAGCGCCTCCATCACACCTCGGGCGAGGGTCGGGCGGTTGCCCACCCCGGTGAGCGCCACCCGAGCGTCGGCGATGGCGCCGTCGGTCATCGTCACCGAGGCCGCGACCCCGGCGACGGCGTAGTCGGTGTGCCCGCCGCGGCGTCCCAGTTTGTCGTAGGCCGAGGCTGTTCCCGCAGCCCGAGCGGGCAGGCGAACCTCGGTGAGGATCTCATGTGGCTCGAGGGCGGAGGTCAACGTGTCGACGAAGAAGTCCTCGGCAGGAATCTCACGCGTGCCGGCCTTCGACGCCACGATCATGGTGCCGCCGAGGGCGAGCACTGCAGCCGGCTGGTCGGCTGCCATGTCGGCGTGGGCGAGCGAACCGCAGGTGGTTCCTCGGTTGCGTACCTGTCGATCGCCGGTCCACATGGCGGCGGTGCCGAGCGCCGGAGCGTGGCGTTGGATCATCTCGCTGGTGGCGACCTGCTGATGACGGACCAGGGCTCCGATCGAGATCGCGTCCCCGTCCTCGCTGATGTCGTCGAGGTCCTCGATGCGGCCGATGTCCACCACGAGCTCCGGCGAGAAGAGCCTCAGCTTCATCATCGGGATGAGGCTCATCCCGCCGGCGAGGACCTTGGCGCCCGGGTTGGCTTCGAGCGCGTCCAGAGCCTCTGCCATGGTGGCGGGGGCGACGTAGTCGAAGGGCCGGGGGTACACGATGGGCCGGTCGTGCATGAGGTGCCGGCGAATCGCCGGCACCTCATGCAGATCGTCTCAGCTCATCCGGCTCGCGATGCCGCGCTGGTCAACGCTCGGGCCACGAACGTGGGCAGCACGGTGGAGCGATACTCGGCCGAGGCGTGGATGTCGCCCATGACGTCGCCGCCGACGTCGGCACTCGACGCAGCGGCCGCCGCCTCGATGCGCTCGGTCGAGGCAGGGCCTCCCACCATCGCCGCACCCACGCCCGCGAGCATGGTGGCGTGGGAGGTGAGACCCCCGACGGCCACCGAGCAGGCCGAGACGTTGCCGTCCCCTCCCACCGTCATCGTGGCGCAGGCTGCCACCACGGCGTATCGCGACGCCGCGTTGAAGAGCTTGGCGTAGGCCGAGCCCGTGCCGTCGCCCTCCGCCGGCACCTCCACCGCCGTCAGGATCTCATCCTCGCCGAGCGCCGTCTCGAACAGCCCGGTGAAGAAGTCCCCGGCCGCCACCGAGCGACTGCCGCCCGGGCCGGTGGCATGGAAGGTGGCCCCGAGCGCCAGGAGCACCGTCGGCAGGTCCGAGGCCGGATCGGC
>JBPEXB010000236.1:0-3024 GCA_052032125.1 Acidimicrobiia bacterium | reverse complement strand
CACATCGCGCTTGCCGAAGCCCAGGAGCGCCAAGCCGGGCTCGGGTTGGGAGACGACATAGGACCACAGCCAGAGAGATGGTTGCAGCGCCGGGTACTCGTCCATCGGCGGGCGCGTGCCGAACGGCCCGGACTCCGTGTAGAGCACGCTGTCGTGCGTCACGTACCCGCCCGGGCGGATCACGGGGCGCACCGGCGTGCCGAGGTCCCACTCACCACCGAGCAGTGCCACCACCCGGTCGGGGAACATGCTGCCACCCGCCGAGATGACGATCTCGGACAGCTGGTCGAATTCGCCGGCGGCTGCCAGGTTCTCGGTGAGCACCCGCAGCCGCATGAGGAACCGGTCGACGTCGGTGAAGTCGTCACCCTCGTAGTGCAGGATCCCTTCGTACCCCTCGACCCCGAGTAGGCGGACCCTCGCCGAGGCGTTGACGCGAGCGGCGATCTCCATCGCCTCGTCCTCTGATCGGCATCCGGTGCGGCCGCCCTCCATGCCCAGCTCGACGAGCACGTCGATCGGCCGGCCCTCGGGCTCGGCGACCAGGGCCCGCTCCATGCACTCGACCGCCGCGATCGAATCCACCAGGCAGATGACCTGCACGTCGTCGTGCTCCTGGAGCTCGGACCACATCCATCGCACGCCGGCCGGGTCGACCACCTCGTGGGCGATGAGGATCCGGTCGATGTCGAAGGCCCGATAGATCCTGGCCTGGCTGGCCGTCGAGGCCGTGATCGCCCACGCCCCTGCGTCGAGCTGTCGATGCGCCAGCTCCGGCGACATCGTCGTCTTGCCGTGCGGGGCCAGCGAGACGCCGGTCTCGTCGCAGAAGCGCGCCACGGTGGCGATGTTGTGCTCCAGCGACGCCCGGTCGATGACCATCACCGGGAACATGAAGTCGTCCCGGAACAGGTTGAGGCCCGCCTCGCCGATGGTCTCGAGCGTGGCCGAGCCGGGGAGGCGGGGCCATCCCTTGAACTGCCAGGCAAGGTCGTCGTTCGTGACGTCGTGATGGCCGGTCGTCGTGGCGCTCATGGCTCGACGGGGGCGTAGGCGACGCACTCGATCTCCACGAGGATCGGCCCGTAGATCTTGGCGCCGACGGTGGTGCGCGTCGGGGGCGTGGTCGGGAAGAACTCCTGGTAGACGGCGTTGTAGGCGTGGAAGTCTCGGTCCACGTCCCGCAGGAACGTGTTGACCTTCACGACGTCCGACAGGGTGGCGCCGGCCGCTTCCAGTGCCAGGCGGATGTTGACGAGCGTCTGGCGGGTCTCCGCTTCGATGCCCCCCTCGATCAGCCCTCCCGGCATCCACCCGGCGTCTTCCCCCGACGGCGGCACGTCGGGGAGCAGCCCGGCGTTGCCCGATACGAAGAGGAAGTCGCCGGCCCGGATGACCGGCGAGAGGAACGGATGCTCTGGCGGGCCGCCGGGGACCGAGAAGAACTGCTTGGTCATCCGCCCGCCCGGTCGGTTGCTCGTGGTGTGCGCACTCCCACCTCCGCTAGGGCTGGTTGCCGTGCCCGTCGCCGGCGCGGCAGAATGTTATCAAATCCGCCGTTCCGGCTTCGGCCGGACGCATCGTCGAGGAGCTTGCCGATGACCACCGAGAAGACCCAGCCACTCGAGACCGTCCCCGGTCTGGGCGTCACGGTGGAGCGAGACCTGGCGGCGACGATGCGCGACGGCACGGTGCTGCGGTCGGACGTCTACCGGCCCGCCACGGAGGCCCAGCTTCCGGTGCTGCTGATGCGGACGATCTACGACAAGCGGTCCGGCACTCCGACGTTCGGCAGCGCCCATCCGGCGTGGTTCGCCGCCCAGGGCTACGTGGTGGTCGTGCAGGACTGCCGGGGCCGCTTCGCCTCCGACGGCGAGTTCTATCCCTATCGCCATGAGGCCGACGACGGGTATGACTCGGTGGAATGGGCTGCCGCGCTGCCGGGCAGCGACGGCCAGGTCGGGATGATGGGCTTCTCCTACCTCGGCGCCACCCAGATGCTGCCGGCCACCCAGCGCCCGCCCTCGCTCCGTTCGATCACGCCGGCGTTCACCGCCTCTCAGTACTACGACGGCTGGACCTACAACGGCGGGGCGCTGGCGCTCGCCTTCATCGGATATTGGGCGAACCTCTTGGCGATGGAGACCGCCGCCCGCGCCAAGGACGTCGGAGCGCTGGCGGCGCTGGGTGCCTCGCTGGGCAGTGCGCCGAACTGGTACTGGGCACTGCCGGTCGTCGACTACCCGCCGCTGCAGGGGCCCTACGCACCCTGGTTCCACGACTGGCTGCAGCACCCCACCTACGACGACTACTGGCGGCGGTGGTCGATCGACGAGGACTATGGGCGCCTCGACGTGCCGGCGTTGCACGTGGGGGGCTGGTACGACGTGTTCCTGTCCGGGACGGTGAAGAACTTCAACGGCATGCGTGCCGAAGGGGGTGAGGGGTCCCGGCAGGCTCAGAAGCTCTTGCTCGGCCCCTGGGCGCACATGCCGTGGACGCCGGTGAGCCGCCTGGGCTCCTCGGGCCCGTCGACCAACGAGATCGACGCATGGTTGATCCGCTGGTTCGACCACACCCTCAAGGGCCAGGAGACAGGGGTGCTCGATGCGCCCGTGACGGCCTGGACGCTGGACGGTGGCTGGCGTGATTTCGACGCCTGGCCGCCCTCCGGAGTCGAGTACGAGGACTGGTTCGTCCACTCGGGCGGGCAAGCCAACTCGAAGTTCGGTGACGGCCGCCTCGACACGAACGCCCCCGGCGAGGAGCCGCCCGACCTGTTCGTCTACGAGCCGGGTGTGCCGGTCCCGTCGATGGGCGGCCACTCGTGCTGCTTCGACAGCATCACGCCGATGGGTCCCGCCGACCAACACCCGGCCGAGGTCTCACGGATGATGCTCGTGTACACCTCTGAGCCCCTCACCAGCGACATCGAGCTGGTGGGCGACGTGACGGTCACGCTGTTCGCCGCCTCCTCAGCGGTGGACACGGACTTCACCGCCCGGCTGTGCGTCGTGGACGCCG
>JBPEXB010000235.1:0-14159 GCA_052032125.1 Acidimicrobiia bacterium | reverse complement strand
TCGCCGTGCCGACCATTCCGTGGAGCGACGTGTGGAGTGGCCCCGACGACGCCCCGGCCGTGGAGGTGGGCGAAAACGACCTCGCCTACATCATCTTCACGTCCGGGTCGACCGGTCGCCCCAAGGGGATCATGCACACCCACCGGAGCGGACTGGCCTACGGCACCGTGGCCGTCGAGACCTACGGCTTCGTCTCCGGCGACCGCATCGCCAACCATCCGCCACTCAACTTCGACCTGTCGCTCCTCGAGCTGTGGGGAGGCGTCGTGGCAGGCGCCACCATCGTCATCGTCCCCGAGGCCCACACCCGACTGCCCGCCAGCCTCTCGCAACTGCTCCAGGACGAGCAGGTCTCGGTGCTCAACGCAGTGCCCTTCGCGCTCGTACAGCTCCTGCATCGAGGTGCGCTCGACGAGCGTGACCTGTCCAGTCTCCGCTGGGTGCTGTTCGGCGGCGAGGTCTACCCGACCAAAGACCTGCGAGGGCTCATGGAACGCCTCCCCCACGCCCGGTTCGCCAATGTCTACGGCCCCGCCGAGGTCAACGGGGTCACCTACCTGATCGTGCCCGATCTGACGCAGGCGGGAGACGAGCCGATCTCGATCGGCTCGCTGTACCCGGGCATGCGGTCGATGGTGCTCGGGCCGGACGACCGTCCGGTCGAGCAGGGCGCCACCGGCGAGCTGCTCATCAACAGCCCCACCCACATGGTCGGCTACTGGAACCAACCGGAGCTCACGGCCGCATCCACCCACCACACCGAAGAGGACGGCCAGACACTGCGCTGGCACCGGACAGGTGACCTCGTCCAGGAGCAGCCAGACGGCTCGTTCCGGCTGGTCGGGCGCAAGGATCGCCTCGTCAAGGTGCGGGGCCACCGCGTCGAGCTCGACGAGGTCGAGACGGCGCTGGTCAGCCACGAGCTCGTCGAGCACGCCGTCGTCTACACGGTTCCCGATCTCGAAGGCAGCCAGCAGATCGAGGCAGTCGTGGTCTTGCATCCGTCGGACGCACCGCCCGACGAGACGGCACTCGTCGCCCACGTCTCCCGCCGACTCCCCAGGTACGCGGTGCCGCGGGTCGTCCACCTCGACCTCCCGGTGCCGCGCACCTCGAGCGGCAAGCCGGATCGCGTGGCACTCAGGCAGCGGGCCATGGCGGCCTCAGGACCGACAGAGGAACGGACACCATGAAGGACGAGATCAAGGCCTACGTCGAGAACGAGCTGCGCGACATGGGTGAGGAGGCGGAGGTGGACGTCGACGTCGACCTGGCGCTGATCGGCTTCGACTCGATCGCCTACGTCCGGCTCATCGTGTTCATCCGCGAACGGTGGGGCTTGCGAGTTCCCGAGAACGACGTCACCGTCGAGAACTTCGGCACCGTCTCGGCGATCGCCGCCTACCTGGAGCAGCTCGACCCCGTGACCGGATCCGGGATCGAGTCGTGACGGGCGAGGCACCCGCCTCGAACCTCACGCAGGCGCAGTCGCTGATCTGGGCCGGGCAGGCCCTCCATCCCGACGTCCCCCTCTACAACATGGTGCTGGCGTTCCGGATCCGGGGGCCGCTCGAAGCCTCGACGTTCTCGCATGCCTTCGACGAGTTGGTCCGCTCCACCGACGCGTTGCGGACCGTCTTCGTCGAGGTCGCCGGCACACCGGTGCGCCAGGTGCTCGATGACCAGCCTCGGCCGCTGGAGCAGCTCGACTTCAGCGGTGAGCCGGATCCTGAAGCGCACTATCGGAGGTGGGCGGAACAGGATGCGTCGGCGCTGTTCGATCTCTCCGACAGCCTCTATCGCTCCGCGCTGATCCGCCTCGGCGCGGACGATCACATCTGGTGGCTCGCCCAGCACCACCTGATCACCGACGGCTGGGCCGCAGCGATCGTGTACGAGCGAATGGAATCGCTGTACCGGCTGGCCGCCGACGATCGGCTCGACGAGGCCGAGACGCCCCCGTCGTTCGAGACCTACGCCGACCACGAGCGTCGATTCCGCACGTCGGATGCCTTCGCCGCCGCCCAGGCGCACTGGCAGAAGGCCGTGCCCGACGACCTCGAGCACCCCTCGTTCTACGGCGTCGATTCGCCGGCCGAGCCCACCACGCGTACCGACCGGATCACGCTGTCCATCGACGGGCAACGCGCCGCACACCTGGAGGCCCTGACCGCCGGGGACACCCTGCTGGGCGGCACGTCTCGGTTCTCGGTCTTCGCCACGGCGGTCTTCGCCACGCTGGCCCGGATCACCGGCCAGCGACGTTTGGCCATCCTCGCCCCCGCCCACAACCGCCCCAGCCCACGCTTCAAGGCCACCGCCGGCCTGTTCATCGAGGTGCTGCCACTGCACGTCGCCCTCGACGACGGCGAGACGTTCCGCAGCCTGCTCGACAAGGTCGGTGAGGCATCCCGCGAGCTGCTCACCCATGCCCGGCCCGGCACCAGCAGCGCCACCCAGAATCGCTCCTACCCCGTCTTGTTGAACTTCATCAACGCCTCGTTCGGTCCCTTCAACGGGTCGCCGATGGAGTCCGAGTGGGTGCACCCGGGGCACGGCGATGCCGACCACGCGGTGCGGCTCCAGGTACACGACTTCGACGACCGGGGTGAGTTCCTGTTGCACTTCGACGTGCGACGCGACGTGTTCGACACGGATACGGAGCAGGACCTGATCCGACACTTCGGTCTCATGCTCGACGCCCTGCTCGACGACCCCGACCAGCCTCTGGATCGTGTGGATCTCCTGACCGACGAGGAGCACGCGGCGATCGAGGCCTTCAACGACACCACTGGTGCTGTCCCCTTCGGCACCGTCGTGGAGGCGTTCGCCGCCCAGGTCGAGGCAACACCCGAAGCCATCGCGGTCGCCGACGGAAACCGACAGCTCACCTATCGGGCCCTCGACGAAGCGGCCGACCGGCTCGCGGCAGCGCTGGTCGAGGCGGCGGGCCCGGCACCGAGGGTCGCCATACACCTGCGTCGTTCCGCCGACTTGGTGACCGCCATCTGGGGAGCCCTCAAGGCGGGAGGCGGGTACGTGCCGCTCGACTCGCAGTACCCGCCCGAGCGCGTGCAGATGATCCTCGACGACAGCAGCGCTGACGTGGTGATCGGCGAGGTGGCGGCGGCCCCTGGCTGGGAGATCCCAACCATCACCGTTGGAGCCGAGCCGGGTTCGATCAACCCACTCCCCGACCCGAATCCGGAGGACCTGGCCTACGTGATGTACACGTCCGGCTCGACCGGCCGGCCGAAAGGGGTCGAGGTCACCCACGCCAACCTCGTCAACTACGTGGTGTGGGCCGCTCGAGAGCACGGTCGGGATGCACCCGTGAGCTTCCCGCTGTCGTCGTCCTTCGGGTTCGACCTCACGGTCACCTCGCTGTTCGTGCCCCTGGTCACGGGAGGGACGATCGTGGTCTACCCCGAGCCGGACGGGAGCGACCTGTCGGTCCGTGACGTGTTCCTCGAGGATCGAGTGGACGTGGTCAAGCTCACACCGGCCCACCTGGCGCTCCTGGATCCCGAGATGCTCAGCACCCGGCGCATCCGCACACTCATCCTCGGTGGCGAGGACCTCCGCACCGACGTGGCTCGAGCGGCCGTGACGGCGTCGGGCGGTCGCCTCGAGATCACCAACGAGTACGGGCCGACCGAGGCCACGGTCGGCTGCATGCTCCATCGCTTCGACGTCGAGCGTGACCGGCTCCCGTCCGTCCCCATCGGCCGGCCGGCGGCCAACGCCGAGATCCACGTGCTCGGCCCAGGCCTGGCCCCCGTGCCCCGCGGCGTCGTCGGGGAGATCTACGTCGGCGGAGCGGGCGTCGCCCGCGGCTACCTGGGCAGACCCGATCTGACGGCGGAGCGGTTCGTCGTCGACCACCAGGGTCGCCGGCTCTACCGCACCGGCGACCTGGCCCGCTGGCGGGCGCCCGGTGAGATCGAGTTCCTGGGCCGGGCGGACGACCAGGTCAAAGTACGCGGCTACCGGATCGAGCTCGGCGAGATCGGGGCGGCCCTCGAGGACATGGCCGACGTGGGGGCCACGTTCCTGGACGTCGTCGAGACCGAGACCGCGCGCTCGGCGGCCGGCGCCGAGGTCCACCATTGCGTGCGATGCGGACTGGCGTCCAACCACCCCGACGCGCACCTCGACGACGGCGGCGTGTGCTCACCGTGTCGCTTCTACGACGTGCATCGGGAGCATGCCGACGCCTACTTCGGGACGATGGACGAACTGCGCACGATCCTCACCGACCGGAGCAGCAACGACGCCGGCCAGGACTGCGTGATGCTGGTCAGCGGTGGCAAGGACAGCACCTACGCCCTCTACCAGCTCGTCGAGCTCGGCCTGACCCCGCTCGTCTTCACCCTGGACAACGGCTTCATCTCGGAAGGCGCCAAGGAGAACATCCGGCGGGCCGTCGACGACCTCGGCCTGGAGCTGGTGATGGGCACCACGCCGGCGATGAACGAGATCTTCGCCGAGAGCCTCGCCATCTTCTCGAACGTCTGTCAGGGGTGCTTCAAGACCGTCTACACGATGGCCATGAACCTGGCGCACGAGCGGGGGCTGCGCCATGTCGTGACGGGGCTCTCCCGCGGTCAGATCTTCGAGACGCGGCTCGCCGACCTGTTCCGCATCGGGATCACCGACCGCCAGGAGGTCGACCGGGCCATCCGCGAGGCCCGCCGCGCCTATCACCAGGTGGACGACACGGTCCGGCGGTCGTTCGACACGACGCTGTTCGACAGGGACGACCTCTTCGAGGAGATCCAGATCGTCGACTTCTACCGCTACTGCGACGTGCCGCTCGCCGAGCTGCTGGGCTTCCTGGACCGCCATGCGCCCTGGGTCCGCCCCGCCGACACCGGCCGCTCGACGAACTGCCTGATCAACAACACCGGCATCTATGTCCACACCAAGGAGCGCGGCTTCCACAACTACGCCCTCCCCTACAGCTGGGACGTGCGACTCGGGCACAAGACGAGAGCGGCGGCGCTGGCCGAGCTCGACGACGAGATCGACGTCGTCCAGGTCCGGCGCATCCTCGGCGAGGTGGGCTACGAGCTGGAGGCCGAGGACGATGCCGCCGCCGGTCTGCGAGGGATCGACCGGCGGATCGTCTGCTACTACGTCGCCCCGGCGACGGGGCCGTCGGCCGCCGAGGTCCGCCGGCGTCTCGTGGACCGTATCCCCGAGCACATGGTCCCTACCTACCTCATCCGGCTGGACGATCTCCCGCTCACGGTCAATGGCAAGGTCGATCGCCGGGCGCTCCCCGATCCTCGTGCACAGGTGGGCTCGTCCGACGAGCACTACGTCGCTCCCCGCACGCACGTCGAGGAGACGCTGGTCGAGGTCTGGCGGGGCGTGCTGGGCGTCGAGCGGGTGGGCGTGCGGGACCGGTTCATCGAGCTGGGCGGCGATTCGATCCTCAACATCCAGGTGGTGGCGGAATCGGGCAGGCGCGGCCTGGCGTTCACCCCCCGCCAGCTGTTCCAGAGCCAGACGATCGAGGAGCTGGCGACAGTCGTCGCCACCCTGCCCCAGACAGCAGACGTCAACGGCGACGACACGACGGAAGATCCCTTCGCCGACGCCGGTCTGAGCCCCGAGGAGCTGGAGGACGTGCTCCGCACGTTCGGCGAGAGCGAGTCGTGACCACCCGCAACATCGAGGCGATCTATCCCCTCACGCCAACGCAAGAGGGCATGCTGTTCCACACCCTCTACGGGTCCGACGCCCCGCTGTACGTGCAGCAGTTCACGTGCCGGCTGGACGGGCCGCTCGACGTGGACCGCTTCCGCCAGGCCTGGGACCGGGTGATCGAGCGCCACGCCGTGATGCGATCGCTCATCGCCTGGGAGGGTCGAGAGCAGCCTTTGCAGATCGTGCGACGCACGGTGGCCCCCGAGTGGAGGGTCGAGGACTGGCGAGCCGAGGAGGAACTCGACGAGCGTCTCGACGAGTTCCTGGTGGAGGACCGCCACCGGGGCTTCTCCCTCGACGTCGCACCCTTGATGCGCTTCGCCCTGTTCGCCACCGACGCAGATCGCCATCGGTTCGTGTGGACCCACCACCACATCGCGCTCGACGGGTGGTCGATGGGCATCGTGCTCGACGAGGTGTTCCTCGTCTACGAAGCGCTCGTGGGAGGAGTCGAACCCGACCTCGCCGAGCCACCGGCCTATCGAGACTACGTCCGCTGGCTGCGAGCCCTTCCCGAGGGTACGGGCGAGGACTACTGGCGGCGCCGGCTCGACGGCGTGCAGGGGACGACCGGGTTGCGGATCGAGTCGATGCCGCCGGCCTCGCCCTGGGCCTCGGACCAAGAGGTGGCGACCGTACGGCTCGACGAGGACGCCTCCCGCCGCCTCGGCGAGCTGGGGCGCCGCCACGAGCTGACCCTGAACACCCTCGTCCAGGGAGCCTGGGCCCTGGTGCTGAGCCGCTACAACGGCTCGGACGACGTCGTGTTCGGCGCGACCCACGCCGGCCGCCCGCCCGAGCTCCCCGGGGCATTGGACATGGTCGGCCTGTTCATCGCCACCTTGCCCGTCCGCGTCCGCCTCGACCGCTCGATCTCGCTCGGCGACTGGCTGGCCGGACTGCAAGCCGAGCAAGCCGAGACGTCCGACCACCAGTCCACGCCGCTCTCCGAGATCCAGAAGTGGGCAGGCGCCACACCGGGGACTCCCCTGTTCGAGACGCTGCTGGTCTTCGAGAACGTCCCTCACCCCGCCACCGGCGCCGGCACCATCGTCACTTCCGACGTCCGCTACCTCCAGCGCAGCAACTACCCCCTGGCGATCCTGGTCATGCCGGGTACCCAGCTGGAGCTGCATCTCCTGTTCGATGCGGAGCGTTTCGACCGCCGGATCATCGACCGGCTGGGCGCCCAGATCCTCCACACACTCGACTCGATGGAATCGTGCTGGAACGATCCTGTGGATCAGGTGCCGCTGTTCCCGCCTGCGGAGGAAGCACAGATCTTCGCCGCGTGGAACGACACGGCGGCGCCGTTCCCGGCGACCACGGTGGATGAGCTGATCCTCGAGGCGGCCGCCGCCGCTCCGAACCGCCCGGCCGTCGCCGGCGATCAGGCCAGCGTGACCTACCACGAGCTGGCGGAGCGCTCCGAGGTGCTGGTGCGGGCGCTGGCGGCCCACGGGGTCGGGCCCGGCTCGCGCGTCGGGATCTGCTGCGAGCGCAGCCCGGCAATGATCGTCGCCTTGCTCGGCGTCCTTCGAGCCGGTGCCGCCTACGTGCCCCTCGATCCCGATCTGCCCCCCGCCCGACTGCAGCTGCTGGCCGACGAGGTGAAGCCGGACGTCGTCATGGTGGGCGCCGGCCTCGACCTGACGCTCAGCGGCCCGATGATCCGCCTGGCGGCGGACGGGTCACCGACCGAGGATGAGCCGACGGTGGGTGCACCCGAGCGACGCCACACGGCGGACGACCTGGCCTACGTGTTGCACACCTCGGGTTCCACCGGCACGCCGAAGGGTGTGGCCGTCCGACACCGCAACCTCGTCGCCTCGACCCACGCTCGCCGCCTCGCCTACGGCGACGACCCGCCCGTGTTCCTGCTGCTGTCGCCCTTCATCTTCGACAGCTCGGTGGCGGGGATCTTCTCGTCGCTGACGGGTGGCGGCACCCTGGTGCTTCCCGGCCCGCGGATGGAGCAGGACGTCCTGCACCTGGCCGAGCTGATCGAACGGCACCGCGTCACGCAGACACTCTGCCTCCCCAGCGTCTACGGGCTGCTCCTGGAGCTCGCCGACCCCGACTCACTCCGCTCGCTGGAGCTGGTGATGGTGGCCGGCGAAGCGTGCCCGCCCAGCCTGGTGCAGCGCCACCACGAGGTCCTCCCGGGCACCACGCTGGTGAACGAGTACGGGCCCACCGAGTGCACCGTGTGGTGCACGGTCGCCTGGCTGGATCCGTCAACCGCGAGGGGCCACCGCGTGCCCATCGGGCGCCCGATCGCCAACACCGTTGCCTACGTGCTCGACGACCGTGGCCGCCCGTGTCCCGTGGGTGTCCCAGGCGAGCTGTATGTCGGCGGCGCCGGCCTGGCGGCGGGCTACCTCGATCGTCCCGATCTCACCGAGGAGCGATTCGTCACCGTCACGCCCCGGCCTGGCGAGCCCGTGGCGGTCTACCGGACGGGCGATCTCGCTCGCTGGCTCCCCGATGGCACCCTCGACCTGCTGGGCCGCCTCGACCAGCAGGTGAAGATCCGGGGCCAGCGCATCGAGATCGAAGAGGTGGAAGCGATCCTTCGCACCCATCCATCGGTGGACGAGGCGGTCGTCCGGGTCGTCGACAGCCACGGCACGCCGACGCTGGTGGCGCTGGTGGAGGCCGACTCGGTCCCGGAGGATCTTCGCGAGTTCGCTGCCGAACGCCTGCCGCACGCCATGGTGCCGTCCGATGTCCAACACCTCCCTCGCCTCCCCCGCGGCCGCACCGGGAAAGTCGATCGCACCGCGCTGCCGGAACCCGAGCTCCGGTCGCCAACGACCCGAGTGGCGTCGCGGCCGCCCCAGGGTGCGGCCGAGGAGCAGCTGGCGGCGATCTGGCGGGACGTGCTCGGGGTCGAGCACGTGGGGGCAGCCGACGACTTCTTCGAGCTGGGTGGGGACTCGATCCTCAGCATCCGCGTCATCGCCCGAGCTCGATCGGCAGGGCTGATGATCACGCCGCGGCAGTTCTTCGACGAGCCCACCGTCGCAGCGCTCGCCGCCGGCACCGGCCGCTGAGGCTGCTCAGCGGCGGAGACGTTTCCCGACCCGGCGGGCCACTTCCTTCGCTTCTGCCAGCACGAACTGCGCAGTTCCCGCAGCCGCGGCGGACGGGCCTGGCTCCGGGAGCACCACGTGAGCGGAGGAGCGCGTGGTGCTGAACGTGAACTCCTGCTCGCGCTGGGTGCGCATCCGTCCCACCCCGGTGTGGGTCCGCACGATGACCTGCGCCTCGTGGTGGTCTCGTTCTTGGAGGAGCCCGTCGTAGTCGATCGTCACCGATCGTGCCCGGGGGGCATCAGGCACCTGGAAGTCGAGGATGGCGTACGACCCGGCCTGGCGTTCGAGCACCCGAACCCCGGTGTAGTCGATCGCCCAGGTGCCCTCCTCGGAACGGATCGCCAGGTGGGCGGCCGCGTACTCCCGCAGCTCCCGGAACCGGTCGGCGACAGCGGCCAGGAGGCCGTCGTCCTCGCCAACGAGGTCGATCTCGAGCGCGTGCTCGAGATCGTGGACGGGGAACTGCACCGACCCCGTGACCCGCTTCCCGTCGACCGTCAGGATCAGGTAGCTGTGGGTGCCGGAGTGAGCACGCGCGACCCGGCGCGGCCGGAGGAAGGCTGAGGGGCCTCGGGTCGGGCTCGGCATCGGTTCGGGTGGCTCCTGGCTCGGCCGGTACGCACGATTCACGGATGGCAGCGCCACACGCTGCCGCACGGCGAGGCTAGCCCTGGAGGGGCGCTACCCAGAGTGGTCACGGCGGGGCGCCGAGCCGAGCAGCCGCTCCACTTCTTCGAGCGGGCGGGGGTCGGAACGCCGGACCAGCTCGGCGTACCGGCGGGCGGCCTCTCGCGGTGTCGGATCGACGAGGACGCGCTCGATCCGCGCCGCCACGTCGGCTGCGTCGTCCTCGTGACGGGACCCGACCTCCCCCAGCCCGTGAAACTCGATCCTGGCGGCGTTGCCGGGCTGGTCGAGGAAGGTGAAGGGGTAGACGACCATCGGCACGCCTTCGGTCAGGCAGTCGTTCACGCTGCCGATGCCCCCGTGGTGAACGGCCGCGTCCGCGGCGCCCAGCACGGGGCGCTGCGGCGCCCAGCGCAGCAGCAGGACGTTGTCGGGAACGGGCTCGAAGTCCTCGGGATGGCCCCGACCCCCGAGGCCGAGGACCAGGTGCCAGGCGGGGTTGGCTCCGACCGCCTCGATCACCCGGCGCAGGAACGGGCCATCGTCGCCCCGATGCCAGGCGCCGAAGCCCGCGTAGAGCAACCTCTCGATCTCACCGGCACGGCGGCGCTCCAGCAGCTCGATCAGGGCCGGCTCGACGGGCGCGGCCGGGGCCGCGTCCGGGAGCGGCCCGACGTAGGTCACCGAGCCCTGGGGTGGATGCGGGAACTCGAGCTCCTCGAGGTTGAAGGACAGCACGGGCAGGCCGTCGAAGGTGACCGGCAACAGCCAGTCGTGCAGCGACACGTGGTCGTCGAACGGAAACCCGGTGTCGGCGGCAACTGCTTCGAGCACAGCCACCCTGTCCACCCGGCCGGGTAGGACGGTCCGCCGGAGGCGCCCCAGCGTTCGGCCGAGGCGAAACCGCGCCCAGGCCAGTTCGATGCCGAGCGACGAGCCGGCGAAACCACGGCCCGGCACGATCGGCGTGTGCAGCGGCGGCAGCCCGGGCCGCTTCCAGACCGACAGCATCGAGGTCCACAGGGCCACGCGCGCCCCGGTGGCCCAAGCCGCCATCACGTGGACGGGGAGCTCGTGGTCGACCATGACCAGATCGGGCTGGTGGTCGGCCAGGGCTTCGGTCACCTCCGCGACACCGAGCGCCCGGGCGATCTCCCCCGGGCCGATGTGCCGCCCGGGCTTCGGCTCGTCACCGAGCGGCAGATGGAGGAACGATTCGTCGCCGCCGTCGACCGGGCCGGCAACGATCGGCTGATGCCCGGCCGTAGCCAGCCGTCGGGCGAGCTCGCGTGAGAGCCGGACCCTCCCCGCCATCTCGCTCGTCACGACGACGATCCGTGGCATCAGCGGCCACGCCGATCGTGCGGCTGCCTCACGAGGGCCGCAAGGTGGTCCACGCCGGGTAGGTCCGGCCGGTCGCAGCCTCGAGCCGCTGGACCTGCGGCTCGTGGAGCGCCCGCAGCCGATCGAGCACCGCGGGGGCTCGCAGCTCGTCGCCGGCCACCGGCTGGCTCAGCGCCGCACGGATCCGGTCACGTACAGCGCCCGGGACCAGCCGACCTGCGAACCGGCGATAGGCAGCGGTCAACCCGAGGCGGT
This sequence comes from Acidimicrobiia bacterium, assembly GCA_052032125.1. GTDB lineage: Bacteria > Actinomycetota > Acidimicrobiia > Spongiisociales > Spongiisociaceae > JBPEXB01. The sequence continues at coordinate 3,120 of JBPEXB010000235.1, read as the reverse complement.
GGAGGACCTGAGGTCCTCTCGCCCGGGTCAACTCGCTGGCGATCTCGTTGCGACGGGTGAAGGCGTCGAGGGCTCGGTCCGAGTCGATCTGGAGCCAGTCGTAGAGCCCCCGGAGTTGGGCAGCGGGGTCGTCGGCGAGCTCCTCGAGGACGACCAGCCGAACGCGCTCTGCGCCGAACCGGTCGAGGAACGGCTCGAGCTGGTAGGCGTAGTCGCTGACGGCGGCATACAGCGGATCTGCATCCAGCGCGTCGTCGATCGGACGGTGCTCGTACTTGCGCCGCAGGTTGAACCGGTAGTGGCTGAGCGTGCGCTCGACCGGGTCGCGCACGATGTAGATGATGCGCGGATCCGGCTGCAGGTCGCCGAGGCGCTCGGCGATGCCGTTGATGCGGGGCCGCTTGGTGTAATGGGTGCTCGACTCACCTCGGTAGCGGGTCCCGTCGGCGCCCGCGAACAGCTCCAGGTAGCGGTCGCGATCGCCGGCGTATCCGGCCGATGAGATCACCCGGCTGTCTTCCGCCAGCTCGCTCGGGTCGGCGAAGTAGGCGGGCTCCTTGAACCCGCTCATGAAGACGTCCGGGTGGGCGCCCAGTGCCTCGTGGAGGGCGGTCGTGCCCGCCCGCATGGCTCCGACGACGAAGAGGTTGGGGATGGGCGCCGTCATGGGCCGTCAACGTAGCCTATGTGCCGACCTGCCGTACCCTGTGGCCACCATGAGTGACGCTGGGACCGCCCGCTTCGTCGTGTCGATCGACCTCGAGATGTCGTGGGGCGCCGTCCACCACGGTGCGCCGCACGACGACGCCCCGTACCGAGAGGAACGGGAGATCGTGGCCGACGTGCTGGACGCCATGGCCCGCCACGGCATCAGCGCCACGTGGGCGGTGGTGGGCCACCTGTTCCTGGACGAATGTGAGCCCGTCGACGGCCGCCCTCACCCCGAGATCGTGCGCCCCGAGTATCCGTGGCTTCCGGGCGACTGGTACGGCCTCGACCCGGCCGCGAGCACGGCGACCGACCCCACGTGGTACGGGCCCGATCTGGTCCAGGCGATCCGGGACTGCCCGGTGCCTCAGGAGATCGGGTCACACTCCTTCGGCCACCTCATCGCCGGCGAGCGCGGCTGCAGCGCCGATGCCTTCCGGTCGGACGTCGAAGCAGCCAAGCGCGTCGGAGGCGAGCTGCGATCCTTCGTCTACCCCCGCAACTCGATCGGGCACCTCGACGTGCTCGCCGAACAGGGTTTCACCGCCTTCCGGGGACCGATGCCGGATCGCTTCCCTCACCTGAGCGGCTGGAGGCGGTCGCTCGTCTCGCAGATCGATCGAGTCGTCCCGCTGCCGTCGGCGTCCGTCCAACCGCGTGTGCAGGGCACGCTGGTCGACGTCCCCCAGACCTATCTCCTCGATCCCGGCTCGACGACCGCTCGGCGGCTCGGCACGGCGGCCTGGGCCCGCCTGGCTCGGCGGCGGCTACGGCACGCCATCCGCACCACGTCGTTGTGCCACCTCTGGTTCCACACGCACAACTTCTCGGGCCACCGCGAGCGGGCTCGACGAGCGATGGAGCTGGTGTTCGCCGAGGCCCGCCGTCACATCGACGCAGGCCGGCTGACCAACCCCACCATGGGCGAGGTCGCCGAAGAGCTCCTCCGAGCCGAGACCGGGGAGCGCCGTTGATGCGGGTCCTCACCATCATCGACAGCCTGGCCGTCGGGGGTGCCGAGCGGTCGCTGTCGATGATCACGCCCCACCTGGTGGAGCGGGGCATCGAGATGCACGTCGCCTACCTCAAGGAGGCAGGCGGGTTGGCGCCCGAGCTGCAAGACGGAGGAGCCATCCTCCACTCGCTCGATCACCACTGGGGCAGGATCGGCGCCCTGGTGCCGGCGGTGCGGCTCATCCGCAGCCTGTCCCCCGACCTCGTGCACACCACGCTGTTCGAAGCGGACATCATCGGCCGGGCGGCCGCCCGCCTCGGCGGGGCGCCGGTCGTCTCCAGCTTCGTGACCGAGTCCTACGGCCCCGAGCACTACGACAACCCGGAGTACCGTCGCTGGAAGGTGCGGGCCGCTCAGCTCGCCGACGCTGCCACGGCGCGGCTCGTGAAGCGCTTCCATGCCGTCTCGTCGGCCAGCGCCTCGGTGATGGCGGCCCGGCTGCGCATCGCCCCGGAGAAGATCGACGTGATCGCCCGCGGCCGGGATCGACACCGGCTCGGCGAACGAACCGAGGAGCGCCGCCGCCAGGCCCGCCAGGAGTTCGGCGAGGGCCCGCTCGTGTTGGCCGCTGCTCGCCACTTCCACCTGAAGGGACTGGACCTGCTGGTGGACGCGTTCGCCCGGGTCGCCCGGGAGGTGCCCGAGGCTCGCCTCGTGATCGCCGGTCGCCCCGGCCCGGCCACCGAGGACCTCCGGAGACGCATGCAGCGTGGCGGCATCACCGACCGGGTGATCCTGGCCGGCTACCGAGACGACGTGCCCGAGCTGATGTGCGCGGCCGATGTCTTCGTGCTGCCGTCCCGTGCCGAGGGCAGCCCCGGCGTGCTGATCGAAGCGATGGCGCTGGAGGCACCGACGGTGGCCACCGACATCCCCTCGGTCCGCGAAGTCGCGGGGGACGATCCGGCGACCGCGCTCCTCTGCCCCCTGGAGTCGGTCGAGGCGATGGCCGAGGCCATCTCGACGCTGCTGACGGATCAGGACCAGGCAACGGCTCTGGCGCAGGCCGGGCGCCGGCGATTCCTCGAACGCTTCGCCATGGATGCCACGGCCGACGCCACCGTGGAGTTCTACCGGCGATCGCTCAACGGCGTCTGACGGCGCTCAACCCGTTCGCCACTCCGGTATCTCGGCCCCGAGCAGCGCTTCCACGCGATCGATGACCGGCTCGAAGTACGTCTGGAGGCGTGCTCGCGCCGCCGGTGGCAGGGCCGGGGGTGCCACCGTCCGCGTGTTGAGGCGGGCCACCACCTTGCCGAGCCCGCCCGGAAGTCGTTGCGCCAACCGTCGGACACCCAGCGAGCGGAACGACACGTAGGGATTCACCTGGCGGCCCAGGATGTCCGGGACGAACGTCGGGTCGGCGCCGACGAAGCGACAGATGTCCCGATAGACCT
>JBPEXB010000234.1:0-4351 GCA_052032125.1 Acidimicrobiia bacterium | reverse complement strand
CGCCGGTGGTCGTTCCGAGGCTACGGGTCGCTCGAGCCGTTCCCCGGCCGCGCCGGCGCGCTGACGCCAGAGCCGATCGTGGCGGTGTTGAGGGCCGGCTACCGGCCGCGGCTGCACACCTCAGGCAGCAGCTGAGTCGGCTTCGAGCCGGCCGTCGAGCCCTCGCGTGAGGGGCCCCCGACGGCGTCGCCACCACGGTCGCCGGCGCGCCATCGCCTCCTGGAGTGCTGCGGTCATGACCCAGCGGAAGCGATCCGGCAGGTCCGGCACGAACCGGTAGGTGGGGAGGCCGGGGGAGGCGAGCTCCATCGCCGGCAGGACCAGGCTGGCCGACTCGACCGGCCACGAGAAGCGGGCCAGGTCGTCCTGTGCGACCACCACCACCCGGTCACGCTCGATCCCGATCGAACACGGCAGGGCACGCGCACCTCGGTGGAGCGTGCCCAGCAGTTTCACCGCGGGGACTCGCTCTCCCGCCCCGACTCCTCAGCCGCGTTCAGGTCCACGAAGACCCTGTGGCAGTCGGCGCACACCTCGATCGTGCCGTCGCCGTCCACATCGCTCCGCTCCCAACGATGCTCGTGCTCGTCGCTCGCCGAGAGCGAGGCCAGCGTCTCGAGCAGCGACGCCTCGTCTCGGCCCGAGGCGAGATCCGTCCAGATCTCGGCCGCCGGGATGGAGCGGGTCTGGCTCGGCTCCGGTGCGGGAACCGTGACCGGTGCCATCGGTTGGCTGATCGCCGGCCGCGACAGCGGCCGTCCCGTCCGCGGCCGGCGCCGCGGCCGCCGGCGTGAGGTGTCGATGCGGTCCAACTCGTCGACGACCTCGAAGGTGAAGCGCATCGGGTCGTCGGCTTCGAAGAGGAACTGCTCGTCGCCCATCGACACGCGGAACATGTTGCCGTTCCACCGCCGGGCGGAGACTTCCCGAATGGGCCAGGACCATTCGGCGTCGCGGGTCGTGACCCGCACTTTCCTGGACTCGATCACGATCTCCGCATCGAGCCCGTGTTTGTTGCGTTCGACGAAGAGCCGGCCGCCATGCCCGTCCACAATCGTCCCCTTTGTTCTGCCTCCCGAGGACAAAATATCACAGTACGTGTCGTTAGTTTCACGAAGAGTGTTTGGATTTCGTGAAGGTCGTGAGGCCCGGACAGGGCGTTCAGCGGCGGGGCTGATAGGTGCCGCGGCGCCCCGCCTGAAAGGCCCGATGACGGTTGGCGAGGTCGCGGAGCAGCGCCGACTCGGCGGTCTCTTCCGCCGGTTCGTCCTCGGGCGGCTGGGCCGCCAGCGCCTCGTCGGTCAGGTCGATGCGGATCTCCTCGGCGGCGGCGTCCGACTCCGGCGGACGTTTCAGCTCGCGCAGCCCGCAGAGTGCACACGTGCGGATCCGTCGATCGGTGTCCTCCCACCGGTGTGCGCAGTCGGACGCCCCGGCCGGCCACCACGGGTCGCCGCCGGCACCGTCGTCTCCGTTGACCGAGCCCATCCCGTTGATGTGCGCCTCGACGTGCTCGGCGAGCTGGGGGAGCCGCGGCTTGTGGGCGACGACGTGTGGGCGGGTCGGCGGCGCGGGCTCGGGCTCGGCGTCCTGCGTCGGCTCGGTCGCCTCATCCGGCTCGGCCGCTTCGGCGCCGGTGCGTGCCACCCGGGGTCCCTGGTCCGGTGTCCAGGTCTCCCGTTCGTCGTCGCCGGGGAGGTGTTCCGGCGGTCGAGCGGCGGCGATGGCGTCGGCCACTGTGCGTGCTGCTTTGAGGCCCGGCAGGAACTCGAGCATGAACGCCTCGGGCTCCTCCGGTGCGAAGACGGCGATCTCGCCGTCGAAGGCCAGCCAGAACCGATCGCCCGAGATGCCGGTGACCCGCACCTCGTCCGACGGCCAGGTGTGCACGTTGCCGTCCGGGGTCAGCACCCGGACCCACTGGCCCGAGAGCTTGATGACGACCTCAGGGCCGTCGCCGACCACCGTGGTCAGATGGCCCCGATACGCGCTCACGGCTGGTTCCTCCTGAAGGGGCCTCCGAGGCGTGAGGCTGAACGCCACCGCGGCGCTGGGCGGCGGGTGGCCGCCGTGGCGCCGGGGCCCCGGCGGAAAGCCCCGTAAAGGCGGGTCTTTCAGGCTCTGAAGGTACCACAGTTCGCGAGGTTCGAGGACCGACCTTTTGGCGGCCGGAGCCGGGTTGCGCGACCGCTCCCGCGAGCCGACCCGGCCGTCACGCCCCGTTCAGCAGGCCCGCATAGGATGAGCCGCCGTCGATCGGAAAGCAGACATGACCTTCGATTCGATTCGCTTCGAGCGCCACGACAACGTCGCCCTGATCACCTTCGACCGTCCTGACCAGGGGAATGCGATGGACCTGACGGTGATGCGGGATCTCATGCACGCCAGCATCATCTGCGACGAGGATCCGGCGGTGCGAGCGGTGGTGGTCACGGGGAGTGGTCGTTTCTTCTCCGCCGGAGGCGACCTGGCGTCGTTCGGGGCCACCGACGACCCGGCGTCGCTCATCAAGGAGATGACCGTGTACTTCCACGCCGCGGTGTCGAGGTTCAGCCGGATGGACGCGCCGATCATCGCCGCCGTCAACGGCATGGCGGCGGGAGCCGGCTTCAGCCTGGCCGCAGCGTGTGATCTGGCGGTGGCCGCCGAATCCGCCCGCTTCGCCTCGCAATACACGGCCGCCTCGCTGTCGCCGGATGGCAGCTCGACCTACTTCGTGCCTCGCCTGGTCGGCGTGCGCAGGGCGATGGAGCTGATGCTGACCAACCGGAGGCTGTCGGCCGCCGAGGCGCTGGAGTGGGGCCTGATCAACGAGGTGGTGCCCGACGACGAGCTGCACGATCGGGCCATGGAGCTGGCGCGAGTGCTCGGTTCCGGGGCGACCCTGGCGTTCGGCGCCGTCAAACGGCTGCTGCACGAGTCCCTCTCCGGCACACTGGAGACCCAGATGGAGCAGGAGGCGCGCCAGATCGCCGCGCTCACCCACAGCCACGACGGGCGCGAAGGCGTGCGCGCCTTCCTCGAGAAGCGAGCCCCCGAGTTCGAGGGACGTTGAGCGGCACGGGTGAGCCTGCGTCTACGCTGGACGGCATGACGGCCCCGATCACCAAGACGGTCAGGCTGAGCGGCGAAGCCGGCACGATCGAGGATGCCGTCACGACGGTGCTCGGCCGGGCCGCTCTGACGATCGAGCGGATCACGTCATTCCGGGTGGTCGAGATCAGCGGCCAGGTCGCTCCCTCCGGAGTGCCCTCCGGGTATCGGGTGACGCTCGACATCAGCTTCCACCTTCGCGACGGCCACGAAGCCGACTAGCCCGATGTCCGGATCGCTCGACGCGTTCCGCTCCGAGGTCCGAGCCTTCCTGGCCGACCGGTGGGATCCCGACCGATTCGCATCCGAGCTCACGCTGGCGACGACGGCGGCCGGCACGCCGCTGGGCGCTTGGCACACCACCCTGCAGGAAGGCCGGTTGGTGGCTCCGCACTGGCCGGAGCGCCATGGCGGGCGCGGCCTCGGGATCGAGGCGCGGCTGGTGGTGACCGAGGAGTTGATCCGGATCGGGGCGCCCGCGGCCTCGAACACGATCGCCGTCGGGTGGGCCGGGCCGACGATCCTCGATCACGGCACCGAGGACCAGAAGCAGCGATTCCTGCTGCCGATGCTCACCGGAGAGGAGCAGTGGTGCCAGCTGTTCTCCGAGCCCGGCGCCGGCAGCGATCTCGCCGGGCTCACGACGAGGGCGGAGCGCGACGGCGACGAGTTCGTCGTCAACGGCCAGAAGATCTGGACGTCGGGGGCCCAGGACTCGGCCTGGGGCATCCTCCTCGCTCGGACCGATCCGTCGGCCGCCAAGCACGAGGGCATCACCTATCTCCTGCTCGACATGCGCCAGCCCGGTGTCGAGGTGCGCCGCATCCGGCAGATGACCGGCGAAGCAGAGTTCTGCGAGGTGTTCCTCACCGATGCCCGTGTGCCTGCCGACCTCGTCGTGGGCGAGGTCCACGGCGGCTGGCCGGTGGCGCTCACGACCCTGGCGCACGAGCGGATCAGCCTCTCGACCGGTCACGGCATGCTGTGGGGCCTGGGACCGACCTTCGCCGAGTTCTGGGCCTGGGCCGCCAACCGCCCACGCGACGGCATCACTCGCGATCGCTTGGCCGCGGCCTATGTCGCCCAGTTCGTGATCGGGCGCCTCAAGCAGCGGACGGTGGCCAGCCTCCAGGACGGCGGAGTGCCCGGGATCGAAGCCGCCATCCAGAAGATCGTGGCCGACCGCGCCGGTCAGGAGGCGATGCTCCTCGCACACGACCTGATGGGAGCAGGTGGACTGGCCGGGGCGCCGGACTCG
>JBPEXB010000233.1:0-3666 GCA_052032125.1 Acidimicrobiia bacterium | reverse complement strand
GCGACCGTGCTGCTGGACGGGATCGACGAGGACACGGTCGATTTCGAGGACAACTACGACGGCACCGAGCAGCAGCCGACCGTGCTGCCGTCCCGGTTCCCGAACCTCCTGGTCAACGGCTCCCAGGGCATCGCCGTCGGCATGGCCACCAACATGCCGCCCTACAACCTGGGCGAGATCGTGGAGGCATGCCTGTTCGGGCTGGAGCATCCCGACGCCGGCCCTGAGGAGTACCTGAAGATCGTCAAGGGGCCCGACTTCCCGACCGGCGCCTACATCGTCGGCACCAAGGGGATCAAGGACGCCCTGCTCACCGGCCGCGGATCGATCAAGATGCGGGCCGTCACCGACGTCCAGGAGGTTCGCAAGGGCCGCACTGCCATCGTGGTGACCGAGCTCCCGTATCAGGTCAGTCAGGACCGGGTGCTGGAGAAGATCGCCACGCTGGTGAACGACAAGAAGCTGAGCGGCGTCGCCGATCTCCGCAACGAGTCGTCCTCGAAGGTGGGGACCCGCCTGGTCATCGAGCTCAAGCGCGACGCCGTGCCCCAGGTGGTCCTCAACCAGCTCTTCAAGCTCACCCAGTTGCAGGACTCGTTCGGTGTGAACGCGGTGGCGCTCGTGGACGGCGTGCCCCGCACGCTGAACATCGCCGAGATGATCCAGTACTACCTGGACCACCAGATGGAGGTCATCGAGCGGCGGACCCAGTTCCGACTCGAGAAGGCTGAGGCGAGGGCGCACATCCTCGAAGGCCTGATCATCGCCGTCGACAACATCGACGAGGTGATCCAGCTGATCCGGGCGAGCGAGGACACCGACGCCGCCCGCGAGGCGTTGATGGAGCGCTTCGAGCTCTCCGAGGTCCAGGCCAGGGCCATCCTCGACATGCCTTTGCGCCGGCTCACCTCGCTGGAGACGACCAAGCTCCGCGAGGAGTACGCCGAGCTGGAAGCCCTGATCGGCGAGCTGAAGGCGATCCTGGCCGACCCGGCCCGCCGCCGGGCCATCATCGCCGAGGAGTTGGAGCAGGTCGTCCAGGACCACGGCGACAACCGCCTCACCCGCATCATCCCCGACGAGGGTGACCTCTCGCTCGAGGACCTGATCGCCGACGACGAGCTGGTCGTCACCGTCTCGTCGAACGGCTACCTGAAGTCGGTCGTCGCCAGCACGTATCGCTCACAGGGCCGCGGCGGCAGGGGAGTGAAGGCCGCCGCCGTGCGGGAGGACGACGTGCTCAACCACGTGCTCCACACCACCGCCCATGCCTACCTCCTCTTCTTCACCAACACGGGTCGGGTGCATCGCATCAAGGCTCACGAGATCCCCCGGCAGGCTCGCACCGCCAAGGGCGTCCTCGCCCAATCGGTGCTGCCGCTCGAACCGGAGGAGAAGATCGAGGCGATCGTCGACACGCGCGACTACGAGACCTCGAAGTTCTTGGTGATGATCACCAAGCAGGGACAAGCCAAGAAGACGCCCTTCATGGAGTACGACTCCCGCAACTCCACCCTGGTGGCCATCAACCTGGCCGAGGGCGACGAGGTCGTGGCCGTCCGCCAGACCTCCGGCAACGAGCACATGCTGCTCTTCACCCGCCACGGGCAGGGGATTCGGTTCGCCGAGTCGGACCTGCGTCCGATGGGACGCGCCACCCAGGGCGTGCGGGGCATCAAGCTGCGGGAAGGCGACGAGGTGGTCTCGGCCGCCGCCAGCGGCGACGCCGACGAGGTGCTGCTGCTCACCAGCGGTGGCTATGGCAAGCGGACCAAGATGGAGCAGTTCCCGTTGCAGAAGCGGGGCGGGATGGGCGTGAAGGCCATCAAGCTCACCCGGGTGCGCGGCGAGTTGGTCGGGGCCAGGACGATCTCGGCCGGCTCCCAGATCTTCGTGATCTCGTCGGACGGGAACGTCGTCCGGATGGAGACGGACAAGATCAGCCGCCAGAAGCGAGACGCCAGCGGCGTCAAGGTCATGAACCTCCCCGAGGGTGCTGCGCTCACGTCCTTCGCCCCGGTGCCGAACGGCGAGGAGTGAGCCGATCGGGGAACCGCGGCGACGCCGTGAGGCGTTGCTCCTTCCGTGGCGTCGGCGCCGGGCAGGTACGCGCGCCGCGAGAGGCATCGCCCTACGATGAGTCGAACGGCACGAGAACGGACCGTCCCACGTGACCACCGCCGGAATCCCCGCTGACATCCCGACCACTCGGCGGCGGGTGCGGCGCATCGTCCGCAAGCTCGACCCGTGGACGGTGCTGAAGGTTGCCCTGGTCTTCTGTGGGATCGCCGCCCTCGGCCTCGTGCTCCTCTCGATCATCGCCTGGACGATCTTCAACAACCTGGGCGTGCCGGCCAAGATCGACGAGGTGGCCGAGAGCGTGCGCCTCATCGATGCGGGCGACTCGCTGCTCAAGTCGGGCGACCAATACTTCCGGGGTGTCGTGTTCCTGGCCGTGAGCTGGATGATCATGGCCTCTGGCGTGCTCACGCTGGGCGCGGTCCTCTACAACCTCATCGCCGAGATGGTCGGTGGCCTCGAGTTCACCGTGCTCGAAGAGGTGCCCGTCGACCTGGTGCAGCTGGACGATGTCGATCCCGCCGACCTCGAAGGCGTCACCTGATGCCGACCGTTCGCCGCGTCCGCCGTGTGATTCGCAAGTTCGACCCTTGGACGGTCTTCAAGGTCTCGCTGCTGTTCCACCTCGTGCTGACGCTGGGGATCCTGCTCGGCCTGCTCATCTTCTGGTCCGTGCTGATCAACGTCGGCATCCCGGACGCCCTCGATCGTTTCATGGCCCAGATCAACCTCATCGAGGAGGGCGAGGCCTTCTTCAACAACGGGGAGCAGTTCGTCAGGGTGGTGGTGTTCTTCTCGGCGATCTTCGCCCTCGCCATGACGGTGCTGACGACCCTCTCGGCGATCCTCTACAACCTCATCTCCGACATCGTCGGCGGCGTCGAGGTCGTGATGCTGGAGGAGACGCTGCGCATCCCGCAGGTGCCGTCGTCGGTGCGCAACGCTCAGTCGTGGACGGCGCCGGATGCGGTCGACGTGCCGGACGGTCAGGCGGATCTGCCCACCGAGCCGCACGATCCGCTGGCGCCCGAGGACAGCGACTTCTTCACGGATCAGCCCGATTCGAAGATCAGCAGCCGCAGCGAGTAGGCCGCCTCAACCCGTGGGGGTGAACGAGGCGATCTCCATGCCGGCCACGCGGGCGAGACCCAGGAACCGCCCACCGGGATCGGCCGGGCCGGCCACGCCGGCGGGATAGGCACCTTCGGCTGCCGCCAGTGCGGCCGCCGCCAGCAACACGCCATCGAGGAACGATCGGTCGTCGGCGATGCCATAGATCGTCCGGTCCACGCCGCGATCGGAGGCGAACGTGAGCGTGGCCATCAGTCCCCGCCATCGTCCGGCGGTCGGCGCCACCAACCCGGCCTGCGGGTCAACGGCGTCGGCATGGTCGGCCCAGAGGGCCCCGATCGGATCGGGGAAGGTCACGGCGATGCCCTCGTCCAGTGGTTTGCCTTCCTCAGTCCAGGCAAGCTGGCGCTCCAACACCTCGTGATCTCCGGCGAGCGATGCGAGCGCCGCCGCCAGGCGAGAGCCTTCCAGGACACCAACCACCAGCGGTGCCGACACGTCGTCGATGTCCTCGAG
>JBPEXB010000232.1:0-2842 GCA_052032125.1 Acidimicrobiia bacterium | reverse complement strand
GGGACGTGGAGACGCTCGACCATCTCGGCCTGGTACTCGGCGGTCTGGACGCTGAGCCCGACCACCTCGGCGCCCAACGCCGCCAGATCCGCCTGGTGGTCCCGGAACGCACAGGTCTGCGGCGTGCAGCCTCGAGCTCCCGGGATCATCTCCCAGTCGTCGGGGAGATCGACGTCCGGCCGGCCCGTCATCGGATACACGTACAGCACCAACCACGGCGACCCGGCGACCCGCAACTCGATCTCCCCGCCCTGCGCGGTCGGGAAGGATCCTGGAGGCAGCTCCATCCCGACGAGGTGATGGGCGCCGCCATCGTCGACCGGCACCGGCAGATCATCAGGCATCTGATCGAGTGTCATGACGCGGGCCTCGCTGACGCTTCGGCAGTCATGAGTCCTGAGTCTCGAGTCCTGAGTCGCCCGTGGGCCAGGCAGGGCCCACGAGGGGCCTCAACCGTGATCTAGGGTTGGCGTATGAGGAGTGATGCAGACACCGTCGAGGAGTACCTCGAGAGCCTGCCCGACGACCGGGCTGAGGCGTTGGAAGCTGTTCGTGAGGTGATCCTCGAGCATCTCGACGACGGCTTCGAGGAAGCGATGAACTGGGGCATGATCTCCTACCAGGTGCCGATCGATCGGAAAGCGGACACCTACAACGGCAAGCCGCTGATGTATGCGGCGTTGGCCTCGCAGAAGAACCACATGGCGGTCTATCTGACCGGGGTGTACGCCACCGACGAGCTTCGGCAGAAGTTCAAGGACGACTACCTCGCGACGGGCAAGAAGCTCGACATGGGACAGTCCTGCGTTCGCTTCAAGAAGCTCGACGACGTGCCGCTCGAGGTGATCGGCGACGCCATCGCCGCCTATGACGTCGATCGGTTCATCGACCTGGTAGAGACCCAGCGCAGCTGAACCGGGCTCCTGGTGCCGGGCCCCGGACCCCGCCGCATGCCCCCGCTACTCCAGCCGATCCCGCAGCATGTACCACCTGGTGCCGACCGTCGCCATCACGCCCTGCAGCCCGTGGAGTGGGATGACGGGCATGTGGGTCACCGGAAGCGGCGAGACCTCGTCGGGATCCTCGCCCGCCACGATGGCGGCAACCGTCGGGCCGATCGCCGTGGCGAACGCCAGGCCCCGCCCGTTGAACCCCATCACGGCCGTCATGCCGGGCACCGGTCGATTGATCTGAGGGAGATGGGGGCGGTTCACCGCCACCCGCCCACCCCAGTGGTACTCGAAGCGGATGCCCTCGAGTTGCGGAAACACGTCGCGCACCCCGTTCATGATCCGCATGAACGACTCGGCGCCCGCCGGCTCCTTCATGGTTCCCCGTCCGCCGAACACGAGCCGACCGTCCCGATCCTTGCGGAAGTACCACAGCACTCGCTTGGAGTCCGACACGGCGTGGTCGTCGGGCAGGACGTCCGTGGGTCCGAGCGGCTCGGTGGCGACGATGAGGGAGTGCACGGCGATCAGCGTGCGTTGGAGTCCGGGAGTCACAGGCCCGGTGTACCCGTTCGTGGCGACCACGACATGGTCGGCCGTGACCGATCCCCGGGTGGTGTCCACCTTCCACGGCCCCCGGTCCCGACTGAGCCCAACTACCTCGGTCCCACCATGTACCCGCACACCGAGGGCCCGGGCGGCGTTCGCCAATCCACGCGCAAATGACAGCGGCTGGACATGCCCGCCGCGCCGGTCGATCAGCCCTCCGTGGTACCCGGGCGAGCCGACTGCCTTGGCCATCTCGTCGGGCGCCAGAAACTCGACCGGGTCGCCGTGCCTGGCCTGCTCGTCGACCCGGTCTCGCAGCCGCTGCGCCGCACCGGGTGAGTGGGCGGCGACCAGCCAGCCGCTCCGGACCGGATCGCAGTCGATCCCGAACCGCTCGATCAGGTCGAACACGACATCGGGCGCCGCGCCGCCGAAGCGATGGAGTCGAGTTCCCCGCTCGACACCGAGGTGATCGATCAGGTCGTCGGGTCCCCGCTTGAGGGCCGGGACCACGATGCCGCCATTGCGGCCCGAGGCTCCCCACCCCGGCTCGTGCTGGTCGACCACCACCGCAGGCATCCCCCGCTCGGCCAAGGCCATCGCAGTGGACAGTCCTGCATAGCCGGCGCCGACGATCAGGACCTCGGTCTCGAGATCACCGTCGAGCGGGGGGAAGTCGCGTGCCCCGGTCGCCGTCGCTTCCCAAAGGGCCCCTCGCACGATCAGGTCTCGGCGGCAGTCCGGGCGACGGCGGCGAGGATCTTGGCGTACCCGGTGCAGCGGCACAGGTTCCCGGACAGCCCGATCCGGATGTCTTCCTCGGTGGGATGCGGGTTGGCGTCCAGCAGGGCCTGGGCGGACATGATCATGCCCGGCGTGCAGAACCCGCACTGCACCCCGCCCTCCTCGAGGAGATTGCGCTGGAGCGGATGCAAGCCGTCACCGTCCATCACCCCCTCCACGGTGGTGATCTGCCGGTCCTGCGCCTGTGCGGCCAGGTACGAGCACGAGTTCACCGGCGCCCCGTCCAGCAGCACCATGCAGGCGCCACACTCACAGTCGTCGCAGCCCTCCTTGGTGCCGGTCAAGCCGATCTCACCACGAATCACGCTCAGCAGATTCCGCCCGGCGTCGGCCGTGACCGCATACGCGACACCGTTGACGTGCAGCGTGTACTGCTCGCTCATCGTGCCGCCCCCACACCCTGGGCCCGGTTGACCGGGATGCCGATCGCCTCTCCGGCTGCTCGCCCGCCGGCGGCCTCCACCGCCCGGCGCGCCATCACCCCGACGGTGTGGCGCCGGTACCGGTCGCTGGCCCGCAGATCGGAGATCGGCGCCGCC
>JBPEXB010000231.1:0-4193 GCA_052032125.1 Acidimicrobiia bacterium | reverse complement strand
GGCGGGTGGTGAGCCCGGAGTCGTCGACCGTCGAGATCGTCCACGAGGGCAACCGGATGTATCGACGCCATCGATCAGGTGGCGGTGAGGCGGTGGTCGACCGGCAGGACACGAGGCTCGCTCGCACCAGCGTGGACGAGTTCACGATCGACGCCGAGGATCCTCTGTCCGCCGCCGTGCGATCGACCAGGTCGATCAGCCTGCGTTGGGCCGACGAGGCGGTGCGGGTGGAGGCGGAGGGGAGAATGACGTCTGATCGCGACGTGTTCCATCTCACCAGCAGCCTCGAGGCGTGGCAGGGCGACGTGCGCGTGTTCCAGCAGTCGTGGACGGAGGCGATCCCTCGACATCTGGTGTGACGATGCTGCGGGTAGGGGCTCCGCAGCGAGCCTGCTCAGCCGTCCTCGGTGACGGAGCCGACGACCTCGGCTCGAGCGGTGACGGGCCCGGGCGACGAGTCGAGGGTGACTTCCACCGCTGCTTCGGGAGCAGTGCCCTCGGCCGTCTCCTCGGGCTCGGGTGCCCGCTCCCGCCACTCCTTGATCATGGCGGTGGACACCGCCAGCACCGGCACGGCCAGGAAGGCACCGATCAGTCCGGCCAGCAGGCCGCCGGCCGTGAGGGCCAGCAGGATGCCGAGCGGGTGCAGGTTCACGGCCCGCGAGTACACCATGGGGGCGATGATGTCGCCGTCGAGTTGCTGGACGAGCACGGTCAGGCCCAGCACCAGGAGCGCATCGGTCGGGCCGCCCGAGGCAAGGGCCAGGAGGGTGGCCATGCCGCCGGCGAAGATGGCCCCGACCAGAGGGAAGAAGGCGGCGAAGAACGTGAGAGCCGCGAGCGAGAACACGAGTGGCACGCCGATGATCGCCAGCCCGATGCCGATGAGGATGGCGTCGGCGAGGCCGACCACCAGCACGCCTGCCAGATACCGCTGCAGCACCGACCAGCCCGTCGCGAGACTGTCCCGCGCCCGCTCCTGGTCGCGGTCTTTGAGCACTCCGACGACCTTGTCGCGGAAGGCATGCCCGTCCTTGATGTAGAAGAAGGCCACGACCAGCGTGAGGAAGGCCGCCGTGATGATCTCGAGGACGAGGCCCGCACGAGCCGGGAGACCGTTCTGGACGAAGTTGCGAGCCCGTTCCGCCACCGTGGACTCGACGTCGTCGACCGTGGCCGGGTCGAGACCGATGGGTCCCTCGATCAGCCAGGTCCGCACCTCGGCATAGCTCTCGCCGGCCGCCATGCCGACGTCGCCGAAGGCTCCGACCAGCCTCGGGACGAGCATCCAGGCCATGCCGGCGACCACGGCGGTCGCGAGCAGGATCACCAGCCACGTCGCCGCCAGCGACGGAATCCCTCGCTTGCGGAGCCATGCCGCGGGCGGGCCGAGGACGGCGGCGATGAACAGCGCCAGCAACAGCGGGATCACGATGACCTGGAGGCGCGTCACGATCGCTGCCAGCAGCGCGGTCACGGCGGCCACGACGAGCAGCCGCCAGCCATAGGCGGCCGTCGTGGCCAGCCATCCGGGGACGCGGTAGCCGTCGGCGGGGGTGGTGAGACGCTCGATCATGGTGGGGGACGACTACCCATCGGAGGCCTGTGCGAAACGGAGTTTGGACACGGACGCCTGCGGGTACGTCTCTGCCATGGCACAGCCACACGAACCCCACAAGACGACGTGCTGGACCGAGGGGTGCACCTGCACCGTCGAGACGGTCGGGACCACGTGCGACGAAAAGTGCGTGGAGACCGACGAGCACGCCCCGTGCTCGTGCGGCCATCCCGATTGTGAGGCGGTCGAAGGACTCGACATCGAGCAATCGGTGTTCGATCCGCACACCGTTGGCGAGTCGATGACCGCACCGACGGCTCGCCTCGACGTCGATCCGCCTTCCGACGTCCGCTGAGGCTTCAGGCCTCGATCTCGTCGATCGAGACGACTCGACGTTCGGCGCTGCTGAGCAGCGCTGCGTCAGCGACCCGTTGCACGTCGGCGCCCGCCCGCATGTCGGGCCGGACGCCACGGCGCTCCGGCGCGGCGTGTGCGAATTCGCGCACCATGAGCCCGTCCCGTCGAAACGCGTTGCGGTAGGTGGCGACGACGTCGTCGAGCGGTGAATCCCCGAGCAGCTCGGTTGCGATCGGAACCGGCCTGGGAACGTCGTCTCCCTTCGCCGCGTAGGCGATCGACTGCACGCGGTCCCAGTCGATCAGGTGTCGAATGGTGCCTTCGCTGCCGTGCAGCTCCATCTCATGCCGTTGGGCGATCGGCGCGGGCTCGTGCGCCATGGCCGTGGCCGTCACCGACCCCAATGCTCCGCTGGCGAAGCGCAGCGAGAGGACCGCTGTGTCCTCGGCCTGCTGGTAGTCGCGGCCTTCTGGGTGCGGGCGTTCCACCAGGCTGTCCATCATCGCCGAGACGTCGACCACCGGGCCGAACCACCAGAGCGCCAGGTAGAGGAAGTGCGTTGCGAGGTCGCCCGTGATCCCCGAGCCGGCCTCGCCCGCATCGAAGCGCCACTGGTAGTCACCGGCGCGGGCGTAGCCCGAGTAATACCGCAAGTTCAGGTGATACGGCGTCCCGATCATGCCGTCGTCGACCATGCGGGTGATCTGACGGCAGGTTGGCATGAACGAGTAGGTGAACGGCACCAGGGTGGTCACGCCCCGGGATTCGGCCACCTCGGCGAGCTCGGCGGCCTGGCGGTAGTCCAACCCGACCGGCTTCTCGGTCAGCACCGCGAGCCCCCGCTCGATGGCCGCCAGGCTGAAGGGATGATGCGTGGCGTTGGGTGTGGCCACGATGACGCCGTCCGCGTCGACGTCACCGATGAGCGCTTCGGCATCGGTCGAGTAGCGGGGGATGGACCATCGTTTCGCGAAGGCGGCGGTGCGCTCGGGGTCTCGTCCGGCGACCGCCACGACGTCGACGCTGTCGTCGTGCGTCAACGCCGGGAGGTACATCGCGTCGGCCCACCAGGAAGTGCCGATCACGGCGATGCGCGGCTTCATGTGCTGGGCGGCGGCGGCACCGGATCGTCGGCCATGTGGAGGTGAAGATGATCGTCGTCGTACGGGTGCGCGGCGGCGACGTCCTCGTTCAACTCCACCCCGAGGCCCGGCCCGGTCGGCACGACGGCGTGCCCGTTCTCGATCGTGAGGGGCGTCGTGAGCAGGTCGGCGAACATGCCGACCCGCAGGTCGCGGATCGCCTCCAGGATGAGGAAGTTGGGGATCGACGCCGCGAACTGGATGTTGGCTGCTGCCTCGATCGGCCCGGCGTAGAGGTGGGGCGCCATCACGGCGTAGTGGGCTTCGGCCATGCCGGCGATCTTCTTCGCCTCGAGAATCCCTCCGACCCGGCCGAGGGCCGGCTGGAGGATCGCAGCCGCGCCGGTCGCCAGCACGCGAGCGAATTCGTACTTGGTGGTCAGCCGCTCCCCTGTGGCGATCGGGATCTTCGTCCCTCGCGCCACCTTCGCCATCTCTTCCGGCATCTCGGCGGCGGTCGGCTCTTCGAACCAGAGGGGGTCATAGGGCTCCAACCGGCGAGCCAGTCGCAACGCTCCGGCAGCGGTGAACTGACCGTGGGTCCCGAAGAGAATGTCCGCCCGGGAGCCGACGGCCTCGCGCACGGCCCTCACCATCGCCTCCGATCGCTCGATCGCGTCCAACGAAGGGAGCCGTGGATCGAAGGCCGAATACGGTCCGACCGGGTCGAACTTCACGGCGGTGAACCCCTCGTCGACGTACGCGGCGGCCCGCTGGCCGGCCAGGTCGGCATCGACATACACGTCGGTGGCGTCCTCCGGCTCCGGGTAGAGGTACGTGTATGCCCGGAGGCGAGGATGGACGAGCCCGCCGATCAGGTTGTGGATCGGCTGACCGGTCTCCTTGCCGACGATGTCCCACAGGGCGATCTCGATGCCGCTGAGGATCCCGACCAGCGAGATGTCGGGGCGCTGCGAATAGCCCCTCGAGTAGACCCGCCGCCAGATCGTCTCGATCTCGAACGGCGAGTGTCCGGCCACGGTGCGTTCGAAGACGTCCTCGACCATCGGCACGATCGCATCCGGGTGGAACGTGGCCGTGTAGATCTCGCCGTACCCGGTGGCCCCGGTGTCGGTCTCGACCTTGACGAAGAGGAAGTAGCGCCCCCCGTAGTCCCGATGTGAGTTGCCGACCAC
>JBPEXB010000230.1:0-10372 GCA_052032125.1 Acidimicrobiia bacterium | reverse complement strand
ACACGGCCACCGATCACCTCATCGATCTCGTCGGACGTCGCCAGGTGGAAGAGGCCATGGTGGCGATGGGACACGGCGACCCCGCACGCAATCGACCATTCCCGCTCACCAACGAGCTGTTTCACCTCAAGCTGGTCCTCGACGATGCATCGAGAAGCGACTACCTGGCTGGCGACGAGGACGAGCGACGGGCATTCCTCGACGCGCTGACGGTGGACCTGTCGTCGATCGAGCTGTCGGTCTTCACGACCGGCCAGACGTTCCAGGCAGGCGAGCTGGAGTGGTTCGGTTCGGTCGGAGACCTGTGCAGGGCGCTGGTGTGGCTGTGGGAGGCCGCCGAGCGACCGGGCATGGCACCGCTCATCGACGTCCTGGGCGTCAATCCGGGAGCCTCGATCGACCCGGCCCGCTGGCCGCAGGTGGGGTTCAAGGGCGGCTCCGAGCCGGGGGTGCTCTCGCTGTCGTGGATCGCCCGCCGCGACGACGGCCGCGTGTACGTGGTGTCAGGCATCCTGTTCGATCCGGAAGGCCCGCTCGCCGAGATCCCGGCGGCACTGCTGCTCGAGCAGGCGTTCCGGCTGCTGGCCGACGAGGACTGACTCAGGCCCGGGAGGATTCGAACAGCGCCCGCACCGTGTCGACGGTGTCGGCGTCGCCCGGGTCCTTGTCCGGCCGGTATCCCTTGACCCTGGCGAACCGCAAGGCCATCCCGCCGGGATAGCGACTGCTCTCCTGGACCCCGTCGAGGGCGATCTCGACCATCAACTCCGGGCGGACGTACACGACCCACGATCCGCGGGGATCCACCCAGTCCGAGGCGCTGGTGTCGGACCGAAGCTCCTGCAGCCGCTCGGTCTGCCAGGCGAGCATCTCGTCGGTCAGCCCCTTGAACGTCTTGCCCAGCATCACCCACCCGCCGGTCTGCGGATCGCGCGCCCCCAGATGCAGGTTCGACAGATACCCGCTCCGGCGGCCGTGACCCCATTCGGCGGCCAGCACGACGAGGTCGAGGGTGTGGACGGGTTTCACCTTGATCCACCCGACCCCACGGCGCCCGGCCGCGTACGGGGCGTCGAGCGCTTTGACCATCACGCCCTCGTGGCCGGCGGCCACCGCGTCATCGAAGAACGCTTTCGCCTCGCTGGCGCGAGCGGCGATCACCCGCGGCGCCCGGTAGTCCACGGGTACGAGTTGGTCCAACGCAGCCAGGCGATCGGTGGCGGCCTCGTCCAACAGGTCGGTTCCGTCGAGGTGGATCAGGTCGAAGAAGAACGGGGTCATCTCGACCGGGTCCTGATTGTCCGCTTCGCGCCCGAACTGGCTCATGGTCTCCTGAAACGGCAGCGGCCGCCCGTCGGCCCGCAGCCGGATGACCTCGCCGTCGAGGATCACGCTCTCCGCTTCGAGCGAGCTGACGAGACCGATGACGTCAGGGACCCGATCGGTCATCTCGTTGAGGTTGCGGGTGAAGGCGCGGACCTCGCTTCCCTGCTTGTGCACCTGGATGCGGGCGCCATCGAGCTTCCACTCGACCGCCACCGCGCCGGCGTCGCCGGCGGCGCGTTCCCAGGCATCGTCGGTCGTCTCGGCGCTCTGGGCGAGCATGGGTTGGATCGGCCGGAGCACCCGCAGCCCGACCGAGGCCAGGGCCTGTCGGCCACCGTCGGCGGCGATGGCCGCCACCCGCCGAAGATCACCCTGCAGCATGTGAGCTCTCCGCACCACCGTGGCGGGTATGCCGTTGGCCTTGGCGACCGCCTCGATCATCACCCCGTCGAGCGCTCCCTGCTTCAAGTCTCCGAGCAGCAGCCTCGTGAGGAACTCCTGCTCGGGCGCGGTGGCTCGGATGTAGAGGTCCTCGAGGAGGGCGGCCCGCTTCGCCCGCGATCCCGCCCCGGTGGTGGCCTGGATCCGGTCGATCGTCTCGTCGATCGCATCGATGGTCAGCGACGGCTCGTCGTCCGTGGGGTCCGGGAGATCTCGAAGTGCGGCGAACCCGATGCCCACCCGGCCCTGGCGGAGATCGCCCGTGAGGAAGCCGACCACCAGCGCCGCCTCGTCCGGCGACCGATCGGCCAGCAGGGCGGCGATCGTCTCGGTCTTGGCCTTGCGTCCCGACTCGGCGGCCACCGCAGCCGACGTCTCGACCACCTCGATCAAGCGCATCGCCGAAGGATATCCGCACACGAAACTCCCTTTATTCGCTGGGGGTCTCTCCCGTACGATTGCGGCTGCGCACCCCATCCCTGGAGCCTCATTGGACGCGCCGCGCCGCATCTCGGAGATCTATCGCGAGGGCTTTCAGCTCGTGCGGCGGCTCGTCGCGCCCAGGAAGTGGTACTTCGCGCTGGCCGCCACCGGTGCCACCGCCTTCGCCCTGGCCATCATCGCCAGCGCCCGTGTCATCGGCTGGACGACGGATGAGGTGATCATCCCCGGTCTCGACGCCGCTGACGACGTCGACCGGAACCTGCGGGTGGCGCTCTGGCTGATCGTCGGCATCGCACTCTGGAAGGCGGTCGGGATCATCGTGCGTCGGGTGTTCGCCGGGTACCTCCAGTACCGCACCCGCATCGACATCCGCAAGCAACTGCTGGCCCATCAACTCGAGCTCGACATGCCCTGGTTCAGCCGCCAGGCCACCGGCGACCTCCTCTCCGTGTCGGAGGTGGACTCCGGGCAGGCGACCTTCATCCTCGCCCCGCTCCCGTTCGGCACCGGGGCCACGATGTTGCTGATCGGGTCGTCGGTCATGCTGCTGCTCACCGACGTGTGGCTGGGCGTCGTGGCAGTCGTCGGCATCGCCGCCACCCTGTTCACCGAGGTCGAAGGCATGCGCCGCACCTTCGACGCGTTCGCCGAGGCGCAGGAGATTCGAGGCGAGATCGCCGCCACCGCTCACGAGAGCTTCGACGGAGCCCTCACCGTCAAGGCGCTCGGTCGCGAGCGGCACGAGGTGGCGCGGTTCGGCGAACGCTCCGAGGCGCTCCGTGATGTCCTGATCTCGGTCGGACGGTTGTGGGGCAACTTCCGCTCGATCGTCGATGCCCTGCCGCAGCTCACCATCGTCGCCCTGCTCTGGATCGGTGCGTCCCGGATCGGGGCCGGCCTGACCGCGGGCGACGTGATCGCCGCCGCCTACCTGATGTCGCTGCTGGCGCTGCCGATCCACGTGATCGGTTTCATCACGTGGGACCTGGCGGAGAGCACCGCCGCCTGGCGTCGGGTCCGGCGAATTCTCGAGGTCGAGGAGTACGTGTCGCACGGCGAGATGGCCCCTGACACGTCGCCGACCGGCGCCGAGGTCGACGCCGATGCGGTGGCGTTCGCCTACCCGGAGTCGCAGCCGGTGCTGAGCGACGTGTCCTTCGAGGTCCCGCCCGGCCGCACCGTGGCGCTCGTCGGCCGGACGGCGTCGGGCAAGACGACGGTGGCGGTGCTGCTGGCTCGCCTGTGGGACCCGGCCACGGGCCGCATCCGACTCGACCGGCGCGACCTCCGCTCGTTCGCTGCCGGCGCCCTGCCGACCGAGATGGCCTATGTCGCCCAGGAGACGTTCCTGTTCGACGACACGGTGGCCGCCAACGTGCGTCTGGGGGCGCCGTTCTCCGACGAGCAGGTCGAAGCAGCGCTGGCGCTGGCCTCGGCCGGCTTCGTCGACGACCTGCCCGACGGCATCCACACACTGATCGGCGAACGCGGCACCACCTTGTCGGGCGGTCAGCGCCAGCGCATCGCACTGGCCAGGGCGCTGGTCCGCCAGCCCCGGCTCCTCATCCTCGACGACGCGACCTCCGCCCTCGATCCATCGGTCGAGAGCGAGATCCTGCGCTCGCTGCGCAGCGCTGCCCTGCCGTCCACGGTCCTGATCGTCGCCTACCGGCCCAGCTCCATCGCACTCGCCGACGAGGTGGTCTTCATCGAGGACGGCCGCATCGTCGCCCAGGGTCCCCACCGCCGCCTCGTGGCGGAGCACCCCGGGTACGCCGAGATGCTGAACGCATACGTCGAGGACGCCGAACGCCGCGCCGCTGAGGCCCCGGCATGAGCTCGACCCGCGACATCCCGACGTTCACCGCCATCCGACGCGCCGTGCAGGAGAGCCCGGCGCTGCGCAAGGGCATCGGCTGGACGATCGCCCTGGCGATGATCGGGACCGCCATCCGCCTGACGATCCCCGTCGCCGTGCAGCAACTCGTCGACGCGGAGATCGTCGGTCGCGACACGGTCGACATGGCGAGCGTCTCACGAAGGGTGGGCCTGCTCGTGGGAGTCATCGCCATCGGCGTCATCGCGCAGCGGGCCACGCTCATCCGTCTGGCGGTGGCGGCGGCCTCGGGGCTCTCGGACCTGCGGGTCAAGACCTTCGCCCACCTGCACGGGCTGTCGGTGCTCCACGTCGAAGCCGAGCGCCGCGGCACACTCGTCTCTCGGGTCACGTCGGATGTCACCGCCATCCAGGAGTTCGTGGAGTGGGGAGGCGTCGAGTTCATCGTCGAGGGCTCCCAGGTGCTGCTCGCCATCCTGGTGATGGCGATCTACGACTGGCATCTGGCGCTGCTCGTGCTCGTGTCGGTGATCGTCTACGCGGTGCTGCTGCTGTACTTCCAGCGCATCCTCCAGCGCGCGCACGATGTGGTGCGCGAGCGGGTCGCCATCAGCATGTCCCGGCTCGGCGAAGCGATCGCCGGCGTCACCGTCGTCCGCAGCTACGGAGCGGAGCGGGCGGCCATGGCCCGGGTGGACAACTCGTTCGAGGATCAGTACGTCGCCGAGTTCCGAACGGCCAAGCTCGGTGCCGTCCTCTTCTCCTCGGCCGAGGTCTTCGTCGGCTTCGTCATGGCCGCCGTCATCGGGATGGGAGTTGCCTACGGAGCCGCCTGGGATCTCAGCGCCGGAGACCTCCTCGCCTTCCTCTTCCTCCTCGGGCTCGTGGTCGGGCCCGTGCAGCTGATGGTCGAGGTGCTGGATCACGCGCAGACAGCGGCGGCCGGCGTCCGCCGCATCCTCGGAGTCCTCGACACGGAGACCGACCTCGCCGAGCCGTCCGACCCGCGAAGTCTCCCCGAGGGTGGAATGGGGGTCTCCTTCGAGGGCGTGACCTTCAGCTACCCGCGAGGCGGCGATGTGCTCGTCGACGTCGACGTGCGAATCGACCCCGCCACCAGGGTGGCGATCGTGGGCGAGACCGGATCGGGCAAGACGACCTTCGCCAAGCTGGCCGTGCGGCTGCTCGACCCGGCCTCGGGCACCGTCCGAATCGGTGGCGTCGACCTACGGCACGTGGCGACCGCCGATCTGCGCAGCCGAGTGGCGTTCGTGCCTCAGGAGGGGTTCCTCTTCGATGCCTCGGTGGCCGACAACCTCCGCTACGGCGATCTGACGGCATCGGACGAGCGCTTGGCGGAGGCCGTGCGTGAGCTGGGCCTGGGCGCCTGGCTCGACGGCCTGCCGTCCGGGCTCGACACCCCGGTCGGAGAGCGCGGCACCAACCTCTCGGCCGGCGAGCGCCAGCTGGTGGCGCTGGTCCGGGCCTGGCTGACCAACCCCGACGTCCTGGTGCTCGACGAGGCGACCTCGGCCGTCGACCCGGCCCTCGAGGTCCGGCTCCGCAGGGCCATCGAGCGACTCACCGCCGGCCGCACCTCTCTGACCGTGGCGCATCGTCTCGCCACCGCCGAGGCCGCCGACCGCGTCCTGGTGTTCGACGAGGGGCGCCTCGTCGAGTCGGGGACCCACGACGAGCTGCTGGCGCGGGCGGGCGTCTACGCCGCGCTGCACGCGGACTGGGTGGTCGGGACGAGCAGCTGAGGTGCCGAGCGGCGGCCGAAACGGCTGTTGCTCACGGTCCTCGCGAAAGAATGCCTGGTCGATGGGCTTCAGAAACACCGGCATTCCCGTCGACATCAGAAGAAATGCCTCCTGGACGCCGTTTCGTCACCGCACTCGCCGGCGCTGCGCTGGTGGTGGTGCAGGTCGTCCCGGCGGCAGCGCTCCAGGCCGAGCCCGACGATGGCCGCTCCTCCGGGGTCCTGGGTGAGCCGGCCCGGGAGGTGGGCTCCCTTGCTCCCGGTCCTCACAGCCCGCCTGTGACACCGGTGGCCCCGGTGGCGCCGGCGGCACTTCCCTCGATCGGGTTCGTCGACGGCTTCGAGACCGTCGACCCGTGGGACGGACGCTCGCCCGGCACACGCAATCGCGTGAGCCGCACCCCGGCCGGTTATGCCGGCTCCGGGCTGCGGGTGGACATCGCCGAGGGCTCGCACTTCGGCGCCGATTTCCACCTGCGGATGGACGAGGCGCTGGCCGAAGACCCCGAGCGGCTCTACTTCCGCTACTTCCTCCGCTTCGACGAGAACTGGTCGTCGGACTCGAGCGGGAAGCTCCCGGGCTTCTCGGGTGTGTACGGGCGGACCGGCAAGGGCGGCTACCCGAGCCTCCCAACCGCGCCCGGGTGGTCGGCGCGGGTGGCGTTCTATCCCAACGCCGAAGACGATCCCACGGTCCGCTTGGGCTACTACGTGTACCACCTCGGCCAGCAGGGCCGCTACGGCGACTCGATGCACTGGGGCGAGGCCGCCAACCTCATGCCAGGCGACTGGTACTGCCTCGAGGGCGAGATCGAGCTGAACGCGCTCGGATCCTCCGACGGCGCCCTGCGGGCCTGGGTGGACGGCATGCCGGTGTTGGAGGAGTCCGGTCTCGAGTTCCGGAGAGCGACCGAGCCCGACATTCGGGTCGACTCCTTCTGGTTCAACGTCTACCTGGGCGGCAAGGCCCCGGCGGTCTCACCGCTCGGCCTCACGGTCGACGAGGTGGCCATCGACACTCACCGGGTCGGATGCGGGGCCGGCTCAGGGACCACCCGGCCGGTGGAGGCCGACCTGGACGGTGACGGGGTCGCCGAGCGTGTCACCTGGGGTGAGTGCGAAGGAGGCGGGTGCCTGGTGGCCCAGCCGACGATGGACGCCGAGGATCCCCAGCGTCTGGCCGGCGAGACCTGGCTCAGCCTCGAGACCCACCGCCTCGGCCTGACCGCCGGCGATGTGGACGGCGACGGGGTGGACGACCTCGTGTACCGCGGCCGCTGCAGCGGATCGCTGCCGTGCTGGCGCGTGCATCGGGTCACTGCGACCGGCCCGGCGGAGAACTGGGGTGACGGTGCCTGGTTCGCTCCCACCGCCGAGACGGTCGTCACCGGCGACTGGGATGGCGACGACTTCGACGATCTGGCCTACCAGGGCACCTGTGGGCCGGATCGAGATGCCTGCTGGCGGATCCACCGCAGCGTCGGCAACCGGTTCGACGCTCCCCAGTCGTGGGGCGCTTCGCCGACCACGACGGTTCTTCCCACCTCGGGCGATGTCAACGGCGACGGCCTCGACGACCTGCTCTACGTCGACGCATGCGGCGACGAACATTGCTGGTACGCCCAGACGTCGACCGGCTTCGGCTTCTCGGCCCCGACGCCGCTCGGGTCCGTCGAGCAGGCCGGGATCGATCCGCCTGCCTTCTTCGACGTCGACGGCGACCGTCGGGTCGACCTCGTCTCGGTGCGTCGCGCCGGAGAGCGGTCGGTGATCGAGGTGCGGTTGACCGGCGACGACGGCCTGTCCAGCGCGGTGCCGCTCACCGAGATCGAGGGTGTGATCACCGACCTGGCGCTGCGCCGCCCGCACGCCAACGGCTCACTCGAGGCGCTGGTGGCGACGGCGTGCGACCGCGAAATCACCTGCGTCGAGCGGTACCTGAGCAGGGGTATGCGCCTCCTGACCGCCGAGGACTACCGCCAGGCGATTTCGATCTGGATCGCCCACCACCGGGTGGAGTAGCGCCCGGCCGGCCCCGGCCCGCCTCAGGATCTGACGAGCGGCACGTCCAACCACGACAGTTCGCTGCCCTCCCGGTGCAGCTCGTCGTAACGGTCGCCACCGAGGGCTTCGAGACTGGCGGCACGGGACGCCTCCATGAACCGCAACTCGAAGTCGAACGCCACGTGGCCAGTCGCCTCGGCGAGCGCTTCGACGTAGCCCCACAGCCGAGCGGCGTTGGCGTGATCCCCGCGTCGTTGGGCGACCATCGCCCAGAACGAAGACGCCGTGAGGCGAGAGAAGACGTCGGCATGCTCGTCGAGCGGGAACGGAGTGTCGAAGTCGGCGATGGCGGCATCGACGTCCTCCTGAGCGAGGTGGATCATGCCTCGGTGCCAGCCGGTCGATCCTGGCGAGTTGGGTCCGAGGATCGTGTCGGCGTGGGCGGCCGACTCGAGCGCCTCGTCGAGCCGCCCCAGGGCACGCTCGGCGACGATGCGGAAGAGGAGCATCATCGCCTCCTCCCAGTCGTCGATCGGATCGTGGCGGTCGCAGATCTCGATGACCCGCTCGTACTCGCCGGCCAGGAGGATGAACGCGGTCTTCATGATGTCGCGATGGATCGACAGGCCCTCTTCGACGGCTTCGTCGGCCAGTCCCATCACTTCGGCCTCGGTTGCCGTGGTGTTCATGAACCAGGCGCAGAGGAACCGGTTCTGAACCGGCGCCCACCACCTCGGATGCCCAGCGGATCGCAGCAGGTCGTGGGCCTCGCGGAAGAGCGCGTCGGCCGCTCTGACGTCCGCCGACATCATGTTCGATGCCAGGGCGTTGGCCAGGCTGCCCTTGGTCAAGTCGTCGGTGGTGGTCTCGAACAAACTCTCGACGCGCGGCCGGAGCCGGTTGATCGTGTCGATGTCGGAGCAGTTGCCGGCGTCGGTGAGCGCGAACGCCGCGGCTGCTCCCACCAATGGGCCGCCGCCCTCGACCATGTCGAGCCCGTTCATGAGCCACTTCACCGACTCGCGGTACATCACCCGGTTCCAGAAGTACGTGCGCAGGTGCACCGCCAGGTCGAGCAACAGCTGCCCTTGACCGGCGTCCCCGGCCCAGGTCATGGCGGCGCGGAAGTTGCCCAGGTCCTCGTTGCCCTCGTCCATCGCCGAGAAGTCGCTGGTCTCCAGCCGCCGATCGAGGTCGTGGGCGACCTCGGCGAAGTACCGGGCGTGGCGAAGCCGGGCCTCGTCTGCCTCACCGGCGGCCACCAGCTTGTCCAGTGAGTATTGCCGGACGGTTTCGAGCAGCCGGTAACGCGGGCGGTCATCTTCGGACTCGAAGGTCACCACCGATGCCTCGACGAGGTGACCGAGGAGATCGAGGACCTCGTAGGTGGCGAGCGTCTCGCCGGAGCAGACGCTCTCGGCGGCAGCGTACGTGAAGCCGTCGTAGAAGACCGCCAGCCTCCGCAGCAGGGCCTGCTCCTGGTCGGAAAGCAGGTCGTAGCTCCAGTCCATCATGGCGAGCAGGGTCCGCTGACGCTCGACGACGGTGCGGCTGCCGCCGGTGAGAAGCCGGAAGCGATCACTGAGGTGCTCGGCGATCTGCTCCACCGACAGCATCTTGAGGCGGGCGGTCGCCAGTTCGATCGCCAACGGGATGCCGTCGAGCCGCACACACAGCTCTGCGACGGTCGTGCGGTTCTCGTCGGTGATCGCGAAACCGGGGCGCACCAGCCGTGCCCGCTCGGCGAACAGCTCGACGGCTGCGGCGTCGTCGTCGACCCGCAACGACGGGACTCTCCACAGCGCCTCGCCGGTCACGGCCAGGCCCTCGCGGCTGGTGGCGAGCACGTGGACATCGGGACAGCTCCGCAGCACCGTGTCGACGAAGCCGGCGACGTCGTCGATCAGGTGCTCGCAGTTGTCGATGACGAGCAAGGCGCGGCGGTTTCTCAGGAAGCGCACCACGCGCTGCTCTGCGTCGAGGGAGGTGTCCTGCGGCACGGACAGTGCGTTGGCGACCGTGTCGGCCAGCAGGCCCGCCTCGGCCAGCGGGGCGAGCTCCACGAACCAGGCACCGTCGTCGAAGTCGCCGAGGAGCTCGGCGGCGACCTGGAGCGACAGCCGGGTCTTGCCGACGCCGCCGATGCCGGTGAGCGTCACGAGGCGAGCTTCCCTCGCCAGGTCGCTGACCTCTTTGATCTGCACTTCACGGCCGATGAACGAGCTGAGCTGCACGGGCAGGTTGTGCGGTGCGGTCTCGAGGGTGCGCAGGCGGCGATCGTCCGATGCTCCCGCGCCCACGAGGCGGAACAGGCCGATCGGCTCGCCGAGGTCCTTGAGCCGGTGCTCGCCGGCGTCCACGATCGTCATCCCGGCCGGGATGCGCTCGGCCACCAGGCGCCGGGCGGCGTCCGAGACGATGATCTGGCCGCCGTTCCCCGCATCCATGAGCCGGGCCGTGCGAGTCACAGCAGACCCGAAGTAGTCACCGTCCTGCGGCTCTGCCTCGCCCGAGTGGACACCGATCCGACAGGAGAGCTGCGGACCCGGCCAGTCCTC